>PLDN01000053.1 GCA_003136185.1 Acidimicrobiaceae bacterium
GGTCGGGGGTTCGAGTCCCTCAGCGCCCACCCTGTTGTCGATATCACAACGTCTGTCCAGGTGAGAGGGCGCCTCGCGTGACCGATCGCTCAGGCAGGTTCGTCTCCTCTTTCAAACCCCGGCGACCTACCCGAGTCGGCGCTCGTCGGTTGCAGATTGGAACGGAGGGGATCCCGGTTGTTGAGCCACCTGCTCTGGTCCCCTGTTTGTGGACCCAGCATCTGAGAGTCAGGCGGCGCTTGTCTGCTGAGCGTGAAGCGTCTCATAGGCGATAGGCGAGAGCATTCCGAGACTGCTGTGCCGCCGCGTCCGGTTGTAGAACGCTTCGATCCAGTCGAACATCGCCGTCGAGAGCTCGACCCGGCCCAACCAGCCGAGCGACGGGTTGCGGCCTTCTGGTGTCGCGGTCGCTCCTCTAGCGCTCGAGCGCCATCTTGGTCTCGAGCAGTGCTCCCCAGAGCTCAGGTGATGGCGACACCGGAGGGGTAGCTGCCGACCTTCACCGTCTTCACCACCGTGTCGGTCGAGAGCTTGATCACGCTCACGATGCCGGACGACACCGTGCCGGAGACCACTTCGCCGGTCACGTAGCCGTAAGTTCCCTTGGGGGTGATCGCGATGTCGGCGGGGTAGCTGCTGACCTTCACCGCCTTCACCACCGTGTTGGTGGAAGTGTTGACGACGCTCACGGTGCGGGAACCGCTGTTGACGACGTAGGCGTACGGGATCGTCGAGGCAGTCGCTGGGAGTGCGCTCACCGGAGTCACCGAGAGGGCGAACAGCGCCAGTCCGACCGCACCGACGAGCTTGCGACGGATACCAAGAGCCATTGTTCCTCCCTGTGTCAATGCTGGCGGTGGGATCGGGCGAGAGCGACATTGTCGCTTGACAACCCGATCCCGATTGCGGACGCGGCGAAGTCAAACGGGGGCATGCTAGTTGAGTCGGAGGGCGCTGACAACGATCGCCTGTTGGCGGAGCTCGCCGTGGTATCGGGGTCGGCCCGTACGACGACATTCAAGTGCCCAAGCAGACCGCGTCGAGGAGAGCCGCGCCCGCGCAGACCGGAGTTACTGAGATGGTAGGCGCACGCGAGGGCCAGAAGTGGTAGCTGAGCTGGGATTACGGGCGCGCGACCAGCTCAGGGTCGTGTTACTACGCGACTCCGTGACCTGGGACTACGCGAGCGGTGCCGGCAGCTCGAAGTCGATGAAGCGCGCCGGCTCGGCGAGCTCGAGCGCCTTCAGGATCTTGGCCTGACCCGGCGTCGTCGCCGAGCGTTGGGCGACGCGTCCCTCGGCGGTTTCGAGCGTGACGAGATGCATGCGGTCGAGCTCGTGGCGGATGTTGCGCCAGGTGTCGCCGGTGCCGTTCTCGGCGACGCGGATGAGGAGCAGTCCGAGCCAGCAGAGCTGGACATGCGAGCGGATCCGGTCCTCGCGGTGGTGGAAGACCGGCCGGAGCCCGAGAGCTCCCTTCATGTCGCGCCATCCCCGCTCGACCTCGAGGAGCTGCTTGTAGGCCGCAGCCAGATCGGAGGGCGTGAGGCTGTCGTCGGAGGTGCGCAGCAGCCACCTGCCGTCGAGCTTGGCCTCGCGGGCGATGGCGGCCTTGTCGACGCGGAACCTGCCGTCTTTGATGCGACGCACGAGGCGCCAGAGCGCCGGTGTGGTCCGGAGCTTGCCGGCGAGCTCGTCACGCCGTGCCTTCGACCAGCCGTCGGAACCGGCGATCTGCGACTCGAGGTAGGCGACGAGGTTGGCGCGCACCTGCCGGTCCCGCTCGGCGGCCTCGGGGTTGTGGCAGACGACGAAGCGCTGGCTCCTCGCACCGGTCCCGACGCGGACCTCCTTCACCGAGAGGTTGCCCGCGGCCACGTGGTAGCGCCCGGCACGAGAAAGGGCGGCCTTGGCTTCTCCGTTCGCGTTCCTGAGCCGCTCGGCGACGACGTAGTGGCCGCCGCCGCGCTGGAGGTAGGCCCGGTTCGCGACCGAGTTGAAGCCTCGGTCCGCGACCCACACGACGCGGTTCAGCATCCAGCCGGAGAGATCGTCCTTGATGGTCCGGATGATCACCTGGTCCGAGGTGTTGCCGGGGAACGTCCAACAACGGACCGGGATCCCCTCGGTGGTGACGGCCATGCCGATCACGACCTGTGGCAGGTCCGGCCGGTGGTCCTTCGAGTGCTTGTTGAACCGACGGACGCCCGCCTCTGCGGGCCCTTTGCCGACCGCACCGGCCACGGCCACCTCCAATGCGGCGTCGCCGGTGTCGGTTGCCGTGGCGACCTCGGCGATCTCGTCGGCGACGTCGAGCTCGAAGTAGGTAGAGGAGGTGTCGACGAAGATGATGTCGCAGGACAGGTTCAACAAGTTCGCCGTCTTGGCGAAGATCGACTCGGCGATCTCGGGAAGCGACTCGAGGAGGAAGTCCATCGCCGCATAGGCGGCCTGATCGTCGAAGTCCGGACAGTCGACAAGCGCCACACGTTCCTTCGCCCACCGGACGGCAGCCAACTTCGAAGCCGGCTCCAAGCAGCGCTGGGCGACGAGGGCGAAGCAGATCCGCTCGACGAGAGCTGCATCGAGGCGCCGACCGGAAGCCGCCTGCTCGAGCGCGCTTCGGATCCCGAGCCGCTCCCAGAGCCGGTCGAGCACGAACACCCCGCCGTAATGGCGGGCGTCGACGACATCGACGTCGGATCCCGAGAGCGCGGTCACCGCCTCGGCCGGCTCGAGGAAGCGGCTGATCGACCGCACGAGCCGGGCGAGCGCCTCGCGGTCGACCTGGTCCGCCCGGCCGAAGTTGTGGATCACCTTCGCGACGGGACTGCCCGAGTCGGGGTGCCGCTCGTTGTGGGCGAGCTGCAGGTAGGAGACGACCGAGCCGTCCTTGTTCTTCCGGCGAGTCTCCCTCAAGTACACACCTACAACTCGACCACATATCGCTGGTCAAGTCAACTATTCGTGTGCCTACAGCTTTCCCCGAATCGGGACCCCCTGCACCGCGTGGACCTGGGACGACGTCACGCGGAGGCGCCCAAACTGCCTACCAACTCAGTAACTCCGGGCAGACCGCGACCGCCGCCGCCGTGAATGGCCTGTCGAGAGCCAGAGGCCACGCCCCTCTCCTTGCGGGTAGGGACCCTGAGAAACCGCAGAGAAGGCGGTAGACCTACGTCAAGGGAGAAGGTGAACCGGGTTCACGATTCGGGCATTTCAACAGTTCGGCGGCACACAAGCCCAGTCCTGGCGAGGCCGGGTCGGGACGCCTGCGCGCCGGAATTCACGGGTCAGGGTCTCGTATCGACCCCGAATCGGGCCGCTGAGCGAGTCGCCCGACTCGTAACGTCTCGCAGCTTGGCGGACCGTGCCGTCAGTCATCTTCCGGGCGTTCTTCCGGTGCTCGGTACTGCGAGGGCCGAGGTGGCTGGGTGATCGTCGCGCGCTGCACGCTGAGCTCCGCAGCGAGCCAGTCGATCGAGGACCCAGCGAGGTAGGCGCTCACCAGGTCGTCCGCGACGGCTTCAGCCAGCCGTCGCTGCACTGGGTTTGAAAGCCGTCCCTCTTCTTGCGGGACCGTGCGCGAAGCGCCCTCTGCGGCCTGACTTCGCACCCGACTGGTGGCTCGTCGTGTGCGTCGCGACGGCTGCGACCCCTGTTCTGCCAGGGTTTCGACAACGGGGGAAGGGTTTGAAAGCCGTCCCATAAGGTCCACGGGTATTGTAATAAGTACAACGTTTCTCCTGTTGGTGAGCTACTTCTCGTGTCCGATCGCTCGCAAGAGGTTCATTTCGTTGTTCAAACCCCGCGGCGATCGTGACGCGGCCCGCGGTGACGGGGACGACATCCCCTGACCGCGCGGCAAGATGCTCGCGTTCGCGAGCGCCCGCCGCCTGGGGCCGGCAGTTCGAGGAGCGCCATCGGCGCTGTTCCGGGCGCACGTTGGGGACGACCCGTTGAGGCGCATATCGCCGAATATTTGCGGCCGGCTTCCCTCGGGTTTCGGCGCTGCGTTGAGCACAGATGAGCCAGTTCTGGGCGGGCTCAGGCCTGCAAGGCGATCGACATCGGGACTGGTCTACAGGAATCGCTCCTGCTGCAGGTTGCTCGCGTTTGAGTTGCACTTCGTTCGCTATCCGGTTGCCAGCGACGGCAGGGCTACCTCCGACGGAGCCGACTACCAGGCCGTCCCGATAGCCCGATCGAGTGAGCAGAACAGTCACCATTCGTCGTCGGTGAAATGATCGATGGGATGACCTACCGGGAACGTGTGACTTCGATCATCGGCGCCGTGCTGTGGGGGAGCGTCGTTGAGCCAGCGCAGGAGCGGACGCGGATCATGCCCGACGGCTGCGCCGTACCCATCCCTAGTCCAGCCGATCGGAGTTGAGCCCCGGTTTCGGCCGATCCAACGCCAGCGCCCAGTGCGCTCCGCTCGGAGTCCCCGGACTGGTGAAGGTGATCAGTCCGGGGACTCCGCGTCGATGGGTGCAGCTACTTCGTTCAGATGCCGTCAGCCTCCGTTGCCGAGCGCCTTAGCAACATTGGCGCCCAAGCCGGGGTCGACCTGGCGCCAGTACTCGGCGACGCGTGAGGCGACGTCGGGGTCGAGGCCCGGTCCGTGGGTGGCGTGGCCGATGATGTTGTTCAGCAAGTGCTCGCGGTCGGTCTCGGACATCACGTCGCGGTACAGGTTGCCGGGCTGGACGAAGTCGTTGTCGTCGCGATGGGCGTGGTACGCGGCCCGGACGATTTCACCCGTGAGCTGGTAGACCGGATCGGCGTAGTGGGCCGGGTCGGCCTGGGGACCGCCGTAGGAGTTGGGCGCGTAGACCGGGTCGCTGCCTGCGCGGAAGGTCATGGGGCCGTCCTGGTTGTAGCTGTGGACCGGGACCAGCGGCTGGTTGACCGGCAACTGGAGGTAGTTGGGCCCGATGCGGTAGCGGTGGGTGTCGGGGTAGCTGAAGAGCCGGCCCTGAAGCATCTTGTCCGGGCTGGGGGCGATGCCCGACACCATGTTGGACGGCTCGAAAGCCGCCTGCTCGACCTGGGCGAAGTAATTGTCCGGGTTGCGGTCGAGGACCATGCGGCCGATCGGGATCATCGGGTAGTCCGAGTGAGGCCAGATCTTGGTCAGGTCGAACGGGTTGAACCGGTAGTCGGCAGCGTCCTCAAACTGCATGATCTGCATCTCCAGCCGCCAGACCGGGTGGTCGCCGGCCTTGATGGCGTTCCAGAGGTCTGTCCGGTGGAAGTCGGGGTCCTCGGCGGTCGTGGCCTTGGCCTCGGCGTCGGTGAAGTTTTCGATGCCCTGCTCGGTCTTGAAGTGGTACTTGACCCAGAACTTTTCGCCGCCAGCGTTGACCCACATGAAGGCGTGGGAGCCGTAGCCGTTCATATGGCGCAATGTGCGGGGCGTGCCTCGGTCCGACATGAGGATGATGACCTGGTGGGCGCTCTCTGGCGACAGGGTCCAGAAGTCCCACTGGCCGTTATGGTCGGTGCGGCCGGTGTCGGCCCGGCGCTTCTGGGAGTGGATGAAATCCGAGAACTTGGACGGGTCCCGGATGAAGAAGACCGGCGTGTTGTTGCCAACCAGATCGTAGTTACCCTCTTGCGTGTAGAACTTCAGGGCGAAGCCCCGGGGATCCCGGACGGTGTCGGGATATCCCTGTTCGCCGGCGACGGTGGAGAACCGAGCCAGCATTGGGGTGCGCGTGCCCTTCTTCAAGAAGTCGGCCTTGCACCACTGGCTGACGTCCGCTGTGGCCTCGAAAAACCCGAAGGCCCCGTGTCCCTTGGCGTGGACCACGTGCTCGGGGACCCGCTCCCGGTTGAAGTGGGCCATCTTTTGGATCAGGTAGTTATCCTGCAGGAGCAGCGGGCCCTCAGTTCCGGCCGAGAGCGAGAACTCGTCGCTGGGAGCTGGGATGCCTGCGTCGTTCGTGGTCACCGGGGATGGGGCGTCGTTACTCATGGGGCTTGTCTAGACCCAGATCTAGAACAAGTCAAAACACAGAAGGGCCTTTATTCTACTTCTACTCCGAATTTGGATAACATCCAGGCTCCGGCCCTTCGAGCCGGGCCCGACAGCCCAGGCCGACCGACCAGGGCTCGACGAGAGAGGGAGAGGACGATTACCGAGCTTGCCGAGCGACTACGCCAGCGAGGCTGGCGGATGACCGCGCAGCGACGGGTCGTTGCCGAGGTCCTCGTCGGTGAGCACGTCCATCTCACCGCGGAAGCCGTCCACCTCGCCGCCCGGGCGGTGCTGCCCGAGATCAGCTTGGCAACGGTCTACAGCACCCTCAACGAACTCGTGGACATGGGCGAGGTGCTTGAGATCTCCGCCGGCAACGGGCCCAGGCGGTACGACCCCAATACCACGATCGCGCACCAACACCTGCTGTGCATGCGCTGCGGCACGCTTCGGGATGTGACGCCCGAGGGCAACGACAGTCTGACGCTGCCCCCGGACCAGCATTACGGGTTTCAAGTCGTCGGTGTCGACATCATGTTCCGAGGGTTCTGCCCAGCATGCGCCGAGACCTGAGATCCGCGGCGTTCGCCCGGACCATGTCGTTTGCCGTCCGATAATTCGTCCCGGTGACGGGGGTCAAACGCCACCATCCGAGAAGCTGCGCTCGCCTGCCTCGTTGCCACTGAGAGGAGGACCGGCAGCGCTTTCCGTAGCGCGTTCGCGATAGACAGCACTCGGGTCGCCCCCTGATCATCGAGGCCACCCGTCCAGCGGCTCCCGGAGCCGCAGAGCCGGGTGCACAGATGTCCCGGTCTGGAGCGCGCAGGGTCGCAACTACCCGGACAGCGCAGCCGCTCCGAACGACGGGTACGCGTGCGCTTGGCCGACGAATCAGTCGCACCGAACGCGCCCCCGCAATGCTCATCGTGTGGGCTGGCGGGCGGGATCCCCAACCGCCAGCTCGTTGCGCCACGTCCGTCGGCGGCCCACTCACGAGAGGCCGTCCTCCAGCTCGCTGCCGCAAGGCAACTCCCGCTCAGGCGCTCGCCCAACCGCGTCTTGGGCGAATCTGCACATCCGCTCGCCGAAGTGCCTTGCCGACCGTGGAAGCGTTGACGCCGAACCTGTGGCCGATCGCAGCGACTGAGATCCCGTCGCGATAGAGATCTGCCGCCTGTGCGAACGCCAACGCACCCGGGAACCCATCAAGAGTTGAGGAATAGGGGGCGCCGACGGCGTCAGCGTGTCACTTCGGCGTCACGGGCGCCTTGCCACGGTCGCCGCCAGCGACCAGATCATCTCGGACATGGACGCCAACCAGTACGCCACCGGCGAGGGACCGTGCGTCGCCGCCTCGGTCGAGGGTCGTTGGTTCCATGTCGAGTCTTTGGAGGCCGAGACCCGGTGGCCCGCGTTCACGCCGAGGGCAAAGGCTCTCGGCATCAACGCCACCTTGTCTTCGCCCCTCCTCGCCCGCGACCGACCGGTCGGCGCTCTCAACATCTACTCCCGCAGCGTGGCCGCCTTCGCGCCAAAGGACCAGGAGCTGGCATCGGTATTCGCCACTGAGGCCTCGATCATCCTCACCGATGCCGGAGCGGGCGTGACCGACGACCAACTCGCCGAGCGACTGCAGGCGGCGCTATGGGCCCGGAACATCATCGCCAAGGCCCAAGGGGTGATCATGGAGCGCGAAGGGGTCGGCGAGCAAGCCGCCTACGCCGTCTTACGGCGCTTCTCGCAGAGAACAAACACGCCGCTGCTCGAGCGGGCAGAGGACATCGTGGCTTCGGCCTGGCGCACCCCGGTCGGGCTGCGCCAGAGCCCAATGAGCGATCCCTATGCCTGAACGCCCCTCCGACGTGCTCGACGTGGCCCGCCGGGAAGTGGGTCTCAGCAAGGGCGAGCTGTGGTTGCGCTTCGTCGAACTCGGTGGGAATCATCCCGTCGCCTACGCGGGGATGAGGACGACAAGGAGAGAGGCCGGTGACCGACCTCGACTCGAGAAGCCCGGTCATCCCTGCCAGCCCTGATCCGGCGTCTGACAATGGCTGTCGGAGCCGGCCTGTACGAGCGGTCCGAGACCCGCGTGAACGAGCGCAACGGCCAGGATGGACCGAGGAACCCTCTCCAACTGCGCATCCCGGCTCAGTTCCCCCGGCAGCGTCTCCGGATGAACCGGTGGCAATCTTTCCGGTGTCTTGGGTCGCAGAGGATTCAATCCGGGCTCGCCTCGTACCAGGCCGGCCGGATCGGTTAGAGGCTGACACCGCCGGTGGCGAACAGAGCGATCGCTGCGACGGCCATGATCGTTGCTGTGAGCCACCCGAGGATCTTGGCCGCCTTACCGTTCACGTAGTCTCCCATGATGGGCTCATTGCTCGACACCCACATGACCACAAACAGGAAGGGTGCGGCCGCCACACCATTGATGACCGCCACGAAGACGAGCAACTTGATCGGGTTGACGTTCAGGAGGCTGAGTACTGTGCCTCCGACCGTGCCGAGGGCAACGAGACCGTAGAAGACAGGGGCCTTGCGAACCGACCGCGAGAACCCCCACTTCTTGCCGAGCAGTCCGGCGAGGCCGACCGAGCCGGCCCCGGCGAGCACCGGGATTGCCAGCAGTCCGCTCCCGATGAAGCCGAAGGCGAAGAGCGCACTGGCGAAGTGTCCGGCGAACGGCTTGAGCGCCGAGGCAGCTTGGGCGGCGCTCTCGATGTTGGTGATGTGGTGGGCATGGAGGGTCTGGGCGGTCGCAACGATGATGGCGAACATGACGAGGTTGGAGAACGTCATGCCGACAAACACGTCGAGCCTGCTCGTGCGCTGCTTTCGGCGCGCCCGTGTGGGGTTCTGTTGCTTGAGGGGTTGCGCTTTCGCGCCGCCTTCGGGTTCGTCACGCATCTCTTCGAGACGGTGGGCGCTCTGCCAGAAGAAGAGGTACGGCGAGATGGTCGTGCCGAGCACGGCAACCAGGAGCTCCAGATACCCCTTGTTCAGTTCGATATGGGGCACGAGCGTGTGGATGAGGACGCTGCCCCACTGATGGGTGACGAGGACTGCCACGACGAGATAGGCCAACAACGCTACGCAGAGCACCTTGAAGACGAGAGCGATGCGGGCGAAGGACCCGAGAGCGAGCAGCACGGTGATGAGGCCGCCTGCCACGAGCGCCCAGAGCCAGGTCGGGCCGGCGTGGAGGAGTTGCATGCCCGAGCCGACGGCAACCAGGTCGGCCGCAATGTTGAGAGCATTGGCGACGACGAGGGCGACAAGCAGGACGGCGAGAACCGCTCGACCGCGCCGGCGGTGGAATCGCTTGACGGCCAGCTCGCCGAGTCCTGTGCCGGTGGCGAGGGCAGTGCGGTCACAGATCTCTTGGACCGCGACCATCAAGGGCCACGTCAGCAGGGCGGCCCACAAGAAGGCCAGACCGTACTGGGCCCCAGCTTGGGAATAGGTGGCGATCCCCGACGGGTCGTCGTCGGACGCCCCGGTGATCAAACCCGGTCCCATGGCTCGCAGGTACTGACGCCAGACCGGTCCCGTGCTCGCTTTCGTGATATCGAGCTCGGATGTCCGCCTTCCGGTCTGTGCGGCACCGTCGTCGGTCGACGCCGACGCGGGTTCTTCTTCAGGCGTCGCCATTAGGAAGTTCCAGCACGAAAGGCCCCGGGGAAACCTCCGGAGGTGTCGCACCCGTCCACGGTCAGCATGGGCATCCGAACAGTGCCACCGCGGTGGGCACGGGCCACCCGAGACTCACCTTGGACGCCTGCAACGAGAAATCGCAGTAATCCGTGTTCCATCGCGGGCGCCACTTGCCTTCAGCCTGGGGGAATCTCGCCAGTGTCCACCACGTACTGGGCAACCTCGCGCAGCTTGATGTTCAAGTGTTGCGAGGCGCGCCGCAGCACTCCGAAAGCCTGGTCGGCGGTGATCCGCTCGCGCTCGATGAGGATGCCCTCGGCCTGGCCGATGACCCCCCGTGAGGCGAGCGCCCCGCGCAGGTTCTCGACGCGATGGATCTCGGTGTTGAGGGAGACCGTTGCATCCTCGAGGGCCTCGGCCGCACCGAGCGCGACGCTGGCGTGTGTGGCGAAGATCAGGGCCGTGGTCCGATCGATGACTCCGTAGGCCCGGGGAAGCCCGGCGTAGAGGTTGAGCGCTCCGAGCGTCCCGTTAGCGAACAGCCGGCAAGAGAGGAGGCTCCGCATGCCTAGGGTGGCGGCCCGAGGACCGAAGATCGGCCAACGCGGGTCTTCGGCCANNGTCAAAAGCGAGATACCGGCCGCGTCGCAACCCTCGACCGTGAGGACGGCGAAGTCGACGATCTGTTGCAAGGTGTCGCCGACAGTTCTCGCGGAGAAGAGGGTACGGGCGATCTCGGCGAAGGTCACGGCGACGTGGCCGTACGGCTGATCGTCTGTCATCTCCTCTCCAAGCTGTCCCTCACCCGACAAGCCGCTGAGCCAGCCGGAGTTGACTTTCCTTTGGGAATGGTCTTCGCTAAGCCGCTGGTGCCATCTTCTCTACTGTGCTGACGAGACAGGTTCGAGATTGTGCAGGTGCCAGGGGCCTCTCTGCGACAACTGTTGCACAGCCGCAAATGTTATCTCGCCTCGGTACGGCCCGCAACTGCCAAAGAGAAGTTGCATTGGCGCCCCACCAGGGGTGTCTAGCCGCAGACCGGGTCTTCAGCCGGCGAAGGACTGGGGGCTACGGGGAGGGAGTGCCCGTCCAGTCGAGGCAGACGACGACNNCCGGCAGGCAGCCCTCGGGTGGCACGGACCGACCGCTCCAGCTTGGCCTCCTTGAACTCCTCGTTGCGAGGTGAGCGCGCGGCATGAACCCCATCGCTGACAATGATGAGCCGGTCCCCAGAGGCGACGTCGAGCTCCTCTTCTACGTAGTCGGTGCCCTCGAACATGCCAAGGGGTAGCTGCTTGTCCAGCTGGACGACCTCCACGTCGGTACCGCGTTGTCGGATGATCCAGGGGGAGCCAGCGTCGACGGCGGTGGCTCGCCCGCTCCCGTAGTCGAGACGCAGCAGCAAGGTGCCGACGAACTGCTTGCCGCCGTACGGGGCTTGGATGGCGTCATTAGCCAGTCGCGCTTGGGCAGCCAGGTCCTGCCCCCCACGCCGGGCATTGCGCAGAGCGTTTACAGCCAGGCTGGTGAGCAGGGAAGCCGACGTCCCCTGCCCCATCCCCTCCGAGACGCTGACGAGGAGATGATCGGGCGAAGCGCACCAGTCGAAGTTGTCCCCGGCGACGTGGTAGGCGGGTTCCAGCTGGCCGGCCAGAATGAAATGCTCTCCGGCACAACCCCGGCTGGGTAGCAGCTGCCACTGTATCTCGGCCGCCAGGCTGAGCCGTTGAGTACGCGAAGCCAGCTCGAACAGGTCGGTGTCTCGGCTGGCCACNNGGGGTAGTCAGCCACACCTCGAGCACCCCCAGTCGGTCGCCGCGGACCGTGACTGGCAAGCGCACGGGGACGCCCGTGTCGTCGGGATGACCGATCGAGGTCTGCTGGGAGGCGAAGGTCCGGCCGGCGGGGGTGCCGTCCACGGGGACCAGGGCGGTCCTCTCATCTCGGCCACCGAACGGGTCGGTCACCCGCTGGAGCATTGAGAGCCGGTAGTCGACCATCAACAGTTCGATCTTGCGGGCGGCGAAGTGATGGTGCACGACGTCCATCCACGCCGCGAGCACCTCCGCAGCCCCGACGGACTCCATCGCGAGCAACGCGTCCTCGTGCCATGTCACGATAGGCATTATGCCTATTGGGCGAGGCCCTGCCAATCTTCCCGCCGACCTTGTGATCGCAGTGGCCGCCGCCGCTCGTCCACTGGTAATGGTGTGGGGCCGAGCGGACGGAATCTCCCAGGCACAGGTCTCGCCCCCTCAGCTGCGAGCCCTCGTGGCCGTGGGACAACACGGCAGCCTCAATCTGAGTCAACTGGCGGACGAGCTAGGGGTGATCCCCTCCTCTGCGAGTCGGCTGTGTGACCGTCTCGTCGCAGCTGGCCTTCTCGACCGCAGGGTCAGCGAGCAGACCCGACGGGAGGTGGTCCTCACCCTGCGGAGGGAGGGACAGCGGCTGTTGGATACGGTCGAGCACGCCCGTCGCGACGCGCTGGCCGACGTGCTGGGCGGGATGAGGCTTGGGGGACGCAAGGCGCTGTTGTCGGGTTTGGAAGCCTTCGCCGAAGTCGCGGGGCAGATGGCAGAGCAGGATCAGTGGACGGCGTAGCCGTTGTTCCTCTCCGACTCGGTGGATCTACCGAGCAGAAGTACGTGGTCGTGCCTTGATCGGAACTCCTGTTGCACATCTCGCTGTCCCCCTGCGCCGGCTACCCGTGATTGTCACCACACCGTCTGGGAGAAGTTGGTGGTGAATTCAGAACTGGGCTCGTCTCGAGAGCTTTGCTACTGACCATCGGGTGTGGATCCCCTATTTTTTCCGACAAAGTATTTCATCGCGACGCGGGTGTTTGAGCGTGCTCGTGAGACGTCCCGCAGCGGATAGCATGGTTGAGCCTTCGACAGTGAGGGACAGCAAACCCTGGAGGCTACGACGTCGTGTCGAGCGCTTGGCTGTCGGTCAAGACGGGCTTCCTGCGCCCGCATTATGGATCGTGCCTCTGTCGTAACTTGTTCTCCCTGGCTAATCATCCAGCGAGCGTGCCGGACGTTCGGCTCCATCACGGCAGTACCGGCGATGCGTGCTTCGGTGTACCCGCCCGCCTCTCGGTGCTCAGGCCGCACCTCGCCATCTGCGGTTGCGGCGCGGTGCTGCCACCAAGACCATGCTCAGCACGCGCGGCTGAGGTCCACGGGGTGCTCCCGGTGACGTCGTTGCTCCGGATCCTGGTGGCGCAATCGCCGAGCGTTGTGCTGGAGAGGTGGAGAGGGAGGGGCAACCTAGATGTCTGCACCCGTCGTGGTTCCCTCCGCGCCTACAAGCCTGGGGCGCCACCGCAAAGGTCCCGCCGGGACACGCACTGCCAGCCGACAATCTCGGACCCGCTTACACCCGCATGGAACACCCCCCAGCCCCCTTGGCCGTCGTGTCCATCGCACGCTGTCCACCAGACCAGCCCGCTTTCAACAACAGATCGGAGAACACTTTGATTGTTCTAGGGATCATCTTGCTCATCATCGGCTTTGTCGCCAAGATCGCGATCATCTGGACGATCGGCGTCATCGTCATCGTGGTTGGCGCTGTATTCGCCGTCCTCGGCTTTGCCGGCCGAGAGATAGGCGGTCGAAAGCATTGGTACTGAGCCAGCTCTGTCGCGTCGCCGCGCATCCTCGTACGACGACGAGCCGGCTATGCAACGCCTTACATCTGCATCATTCGATGCTGACCACGAGGTCCGTTCCTCTTCTCCTATCCAGAAAGTAAGGATCCACCATGACAGCAAGTAACAAGGCCAAGAACACCGCCCAAACGGCAAAGGGCAAGGTCAAGGAGACGGCCGGAAAGGCAACCGGCAATGACAAGCTCCGAGCTAAGGGCAACGCCGACCAAGTCAAGGGCAACCTCAAGCAGGCCGGCGGGAAGGTCAAGGACGCTTTCAAGAAATGACCAGCCGCCTTCTACGGCGAGGGACCCGGGACGGGCGGCTGGCCCGCGCAGAGTCGGAGGCGCCTGACTTCATCGCCGTCGTGGTTCCTGCTCGGGACGAGGAGGCATGCATCGGGCTGTGTCTATCGAACCTGGATCGCGCCCGGAAGCATCGCGCTCTTTGCAGCGTCGATGTGAGAATCCAGGACTCCCAGCACGACAC
>PLDN01000129.1 GCA_003136185.1 Acidimicrobiaceae bacterium
CGCGTATTACCAGCGTCTGCTCGGGAGGGAAGTCGAACAGGACGAGCCAGGCTGGATGAAGATGAAGTCACCCGACGGCGGAGCCGGATTGTCATTCCAGCCCGAAGAAGCTCATCTGTCACCTGTGTGGCCAGCGGACCCAGGCGACCAGCAGATGATGGTGCACCTTGACTTCGAGGTTGACGATCTCGATGTTGCGGGGGCTCATGCGATCGCTGCTGGTGCGGTGCTGGCCACCTACCAGCCCGAAGACGACGTGCGGGTCTACATCGACCCTGCTGGTCATCCGTTCTGCTTGTTTCTTGCGGAAGGCCCGGTTTAGCGCGCGTGTCCCTCGCGCCCCTCGGGTGTCTCGTCATCGGGCAGTGGCGCCACGAGAGGTGGTGACTCAGCCAGATCATCACCGCTGTCGGGGGTATCTGAGCCGCCTGCGGGTCCCCCACCGCCAAACACTCCGGAGCTGACACCGGGGACCTCGACACGGAGGCCGTAGCCGATAGGGAGACCTGTCAGGAGGCGTGCCCCCATGGTCTGGTGGCCCGCCATTCCGCTCGGAGCGATCACTTCGCCGGGCACAGGGGCGTTGCCCTCCAGGCGCCCTCGGCCGAGCGAATGCAACGCGCCGAGTATGTCGTGCTCGCTCGGCGACGGCAGCTCGCCTTCTGGCGACAGATCTTCCTCGTCGATCCTCGAGAGCCGATCGGCAACCTTGTCGGGGAAGTCAGTGTCCCAGTGAGAACCGGAGCGCCGGATCGTCCGCCGGCCATCGAGGGTCAGCTCGAGAGCATGGTTTGTCCAGTCGATCAGTCCGGCGTCGACCAACAGCGCGAGCGACTCCGCGAAGGTGCCTGCCGTGACGCTCGAGCCGAAGAGACCCTCGAACGAGACGACGACCTGCTCGAGTGGGGCAAGCTCGCCGCCGTTCGCCCGCTCGACGGCGAGGAGTGCCGCCGCCTCGTAGCGGCCGAAGAGCGATTCCATCGCCCCATCGTGCCTTGTTGTCAGCTCGAGTGCCCGTCGAGGCCGCGCGCGAGTGCCCTCGCGAGGTTTAGGGCGCCCTCGATTGGGGGTCGTCTAGAAAGCCGGATTGCAGGCCGGGCTCCGTCTCCCTCAGCGCCGAGCCGAGACTCGATGGCGGCGATGGTTGCCTCGCCGAGAGCGGTGTGATTTACGACGAGTCCGCCGGCGATCACCACCGGCACCGGCGGCGGGTGGTGCAACAGCCGGGCGACGTCTGCTACGAGCTTCGCGAGCGCGTCGGCTGCGGCGAGGAGGAGCACCTCGGCAGCCGGATCTTTCGAATCGAGGACGGCGGGGGCGAGCGCTGCCCATCGAGCCGGCTCGGGCTCCTCGTGGAATCGCTGAATCAGGTCGAGCGTGCGATCCTCTCCGGTCCCGCTGAACAGCGTCTCGCCGAGCGCACCGGCCGGCAGCCCGACGTCGTGTCGCCGACACAACTCACGAACCGCTTCCCGCACCACCCAGTACCCGCCGCCATCGTCGCCGAGGAGGTACCCCCAGCCGCCCGCTCGCTGTTCGGACTCGCCCAGCACACCGATCGCCGTCGATCCCGTGCCGGCGATCAGAGCTATCCCGGAATCGAGCCCCTCAGCGGCAAGCGCCAACCTTGAGTCATTGACGACGACTATGCGCTCAAGGGCCGGCGGACGGACAATCCCAGAGAAACGCTCGACGATCCACCCCACCACCTCCGCCGCCCCGCTCCCGGCTGTGCCGATGCAGACGGCGTCAAGACGCGGTGCCGCCGGCGCCGCTGCAGCCGGCGCCGGCGCTGCAGCCGGTGCCGCTGCTGGTGCGGTGGCGGCCACCGGTGCCGGTGATGGCGCCATCTCGAGCCCCAACTCGTCGAGCAGAGCGCCGATGACCGACTCCACCTGCAGACGGCTTGCCGCCGTAAGACTGGCGCTCGGCGCGGTGGCTTGGCGGATGACGGTGCCGTCGCCGCGCGCGAGCCATGCGCGAGTGGTCGAGCCGCCGATATCGAGGCCGAGCAGGGAGGCGTCGGTGCTCAAGTGAGCAAACCGCTCGGGTCGTGCACGACTAGGCCGCCGACGATCGTCGCGGCAACTGTGAGATCCGGCTCCAGGATCACGAGGTCGGCAGGACTGCCCGGAGCGAGCTGGCCGAGCCCGCGTTGCACGAGTCGCCCGGGGGTGAGCGTCGCCGCCCGCAGCGCATCGGGGAGTGTCAGCCCGACTTCGGTGACGAGGTTGCGCACTGCCTGGTCAATCGTGAGCATGCTCCCTGCCAGCGTCGTCGGGTCGTCAGCGAGCTCGACTCGTCTCCCCGACACGGTGACGTCGAGTGTCCCGAGACGGTGGCGCCCGGCGCCGAGGCCTGCCGCCGGAGTCGAGTCGCTGACGGCGACGATGCGATCCGGCGCGAGACGGGCGATGATCTCGATGACTGCAGGGTGAACGTGCTCGAGATCAGCGATGAGCTCGAGCGTGACGTCCTCGCGCCGCAGCGCCGCACCGATCACGCCCGGCCGGCGGTGGTGGAGCGGGGGCATCGCATTGAACAGGTGAGTGAGATGGCGCGCGCCGGCGTCGAAAGCCCGCTCGGCCGTCTCGAAGTCGGCGTCCGTGTGGCCGAGCGCCACAATGATCCCGGCAGCAATGGCGTGCTCGATCAGATCGAAGGCTCCCGGGAGCTCTGGCGCGAGAGTGATGAGCTTGAGCGAGCCGTCCGCCGCGTCGATCAGACGGTCGAGCTCGGCGAGGTCCGGGGAGCGCAGCTCGCCTGGGTCCTGAGCGCCCGTTCGGGCTCGGGCAATGAACGGGCCCTCCAGATGAGCCCCGACGACCCGGGCGCTCTTTCGCCCGCCGACGCCGGGGCGCCCGAGGCCTTCGCCGTTCGCTCGCACCGAGCGGGTCATGCGCGCGATCCCTTGGACCGTCATGAGAAGCCGTTCCGGGGAGTCAGAGACGGTCGTCGCCAGCAACGAAGTCGTGCCGTGAGTGGCGTGGAAGCGGGCGATCCGCTCGAGCGACTCGCAAACCTCGTCAGGGTCCTCGCCGTTCACCTGGGCGCCGTCCCCACCGTGGACGTGGACGTCGACGTAGCCGGCGGCGATGGTCCGGTTGCCGAGATCGATCACCCGCAGATCCACCTCTGCTGTCCCCCCCACCGCCCCCGCCGCCCCCGCCGCCGTAGGCGGTTGAGATTGTTGTCCCCCTGGGGCAGAAGTCTCAACCACCGAAGTTGCCGGAACCGGAGCGTCGGCCGCGCCCCCGAGCGCAGTCACGATCCCGAGCGATTGCTCGACCTCGACGAACCCCGGCTCGAAGACCTTGTCACCGGTGACGACGCACGCGGCGCGCAACATCAGCGGCGGCCGGGCCGCCTCGCGCTCGCCTCGCTGCCCGCTCATGTGACAGTGACTTTGGTCAGCCCCTTCGGCTGGTCGGGATCGAGGCCGAGCTCAGTCGCGAGGCGGAAAGCGATCTGCTGACCCCGGACCACGGCGAGCACCGGGGCGAGCGCCTCGGGCGCCGACCCGTCCCAACCGCAGACGGCGCCAGGGACCGGACCGAGCAACTTCACGTCAGCGCCGCGACCCGACAGGTCGCCACAGAGCTCGAGAACGTCGGCCGCGGCCGGGCCGGGATGCGCGAGAGCGAGCACTCGGATGCCCGTCGAGGCGAGGGCGATCGGCCCGTGCCGCAGGTCGGCCGCCGAGAAGGCGCTTGCCAAAAGGGCCGAGGTCTCCTGCAGCTTGAGAGCGGTCTCGGCGGCGGCGCCCGAAAGTGGTCCGCGTGCCACCGTGGCAAGCCGCACCGCGTCAGTGAGCCAGGAGGCGAGGGAGGCGATGGGCTCCGTTTCGCCGAGGACAGAAGCGACCTGTGAGGCGAGAGCGTCCCAAGCCCGCTCGCTCACTTCGAGCCCGACCGAGGCGGCCAACATGGCGAACGCGACGAGCTCCGCCGTGACCGTCTTCGTGGCAGGAACAGCGCGTTCCTCGCCGGCTCCGAGCGCGACCACCGCATCGGCAATCTCGGCGAGCGGGCTCGACTCGTCGTTCGTGATGGCGATCGTCCGCGCACCTCGCCGCGCCGCATGCTCGAGAACCGTTGCGATCTCAGGCGTTCGGCCCGACTGGCTGACGGCGACCACGACATAGCCCTCGAAGTCGACGTCTGCTCCGTACAACGTGTGGATGCTCGGGGAGGCCGAGGCGACCGGCCGCCCGGTGGCCATCTCGAGCAGGTAGCGCCCCGTCGTCGCCGCGTGGTCGGACGAACCCCTTGCGACCACCACGGTCCCCGCGAGCGGCTTGGCGAAGAGCGGGCCGACCCGGTCCATGATCGCCTTTCGCCGCCCGACAAGAGCAGCGAGCCGGGTGGGTTGCTCGGCCATCTCGGCCGCCATGAGAGTCCCCCGCTCGGTCATTGGAAAGAAACTTACCAGTTCTCCCAACTCCCTCCCCACTCCCACGCCGGCCGGCTGATCACTGAGGGCCGGGCGCGAGGTGGGCCGATCGGAGCTGCCGATCGAGGTGGTACTCCATCGTGAGCGTGGCGATCCGCTCGACCTCGGCGGTCGCCCGGCTCGGGGGTGCGGCGAGCGCCTGGCGGAGCTGGCCCCCGACGATCTGGCGCACGAGCTCGACCGTCTCGGGGGCAACTGGCTGGCCACTCCGGCATGACCGGCAGAGGAATCCGCCGGCGTGCTCGTCGAAGGCCACGAGTGGAGCGTCCTCGCTGCAGGAGGCGCAGGAGTCGACTATCGGTCCCACGCCCTCGAGATCGAGCAACCGGAAGAGAAACGCACCGAGCAACACCGGCCCCGTGCCCTCGGCCAAGGTACGGAGGGCGCCGGTCAAGGTCTTGAACAGCCCGGGCATCGGCTGGCGCTCTACGGCAACGAGATCGACCGCTTCGAGCATCGTGAACGCGGCCGGCATCCGGTCGAGGTCCTCCCGGATCGCCTTGAAGTGGTCGATCACCTGGACCTGTTGCACGACGTCGAGCTCGCGGCCTTTCCAGCACATCATCGTCACGTGGGTGATCGGCTCGAGCTGGCCGGCGAGCTTGCTCTTCGGCTTGCGGATTCCCTTCGCGACGGCCCGCACCTTGCCGTGGTCGGGCGTGACGAAGGTGACTATCCGGTCGGCCTCGCCGAGCTTCATCGTGCGCAGCACGACCCCTTCGTCCCTGAACGTTGCCACAGGGGCAACGCTAGGGCGTCCCGGCAGCTGCGCCGGGCGTTGTCAGCGCCGGCGGCCGTGCATCTGACCGCCGACGAAGATGAGAGCGATACCGATGACAACGGTCACCACGATGGCGAATGCTCCCGGATCGCCGGCCATGGCGACGAAGAGGAGAAACCCAACAGCGATCAGCCCGAGTCCCACTCCCGAGATCACGCCGATGTGGTCCCAGAGGTGCCACGCCTCGACCTCGACCTCGGGGGAGGGCTCGGCTTCGGGGGAGGGCTCGTCGGTGGGTTGCGGCTCGTCGCCGCTCAACGCTTGACGCCCCCGTAGCGACGTTCGCGGCGCTGGTACTCGCGGATCGCGTCGAACAGGTTGTCGCGGCGGAAGTCTGGCCAGAGGACGTCGGTGAAGTACAGCTCGGAGTAGGCGACCTGCCAGAGCAAGAAGTTCGACATCCGGAACTCGCCGGAGGTGCGGACGACGAGATCCGGATCGGGCAGGTCCGGCCAGTACAAGCGGGAGTGGATGGTCTTTTCGTCGATCTTGCGTGCCTCGATCCCTTCGGCGACGATCGACCGGACGGCGTCGACGATCTCAGCCTGCCCGCCATAGTTGAAGCAGATTGTGAGCGTCATGCGCCGGTTCTTCGCCGTGAGTGACATGGAGTCGTCCATGTGGCGAAGGATGCGTTTCGGAACGCGCCAGTCACGCCGCCCGGCGAAACGGATCCGCACTCCCTTGGAGTGCAAGTCGTCCCGGTGCCCCGACAGGATGCGCTCGTTGAAGTTCATGAGGTAGCGCACTTCGTCAGGAGGTCTCCGCCAGTTCTCGGTGGAGAAGGCGAACATCGTGAGGCACTTCACGCCTACTTCCAGCGCGCCCTCGACCGCGTCGAACATCGCCTCCTCGCCGGCGGCATGGCCCTCGGTCCGTGCCAGCCCGCGCGCCCGAGCCCAGCGACCGTTGCCGTCCATGACGCACGCGATATGCCGCGGGACGCGATCGAGGTCGATTCCGTCGGCGGTCACGGGATGCGAACATAGTCCTCGGCCCGGCATTGCCCCTGTCTGGCCCGCGACCGAGGGGCGCCGGGACGCTGGCGAGGCGCCGGAGCGCCGGGGCGCCGGGACGCTGTTGATGCGCCGGAGCGCCGGGACGCTGGGGCTCAGCCTTGCGACAGCCGCGAGCGCTCAGCCTCGACCCATGCCTCGGCGGCCGTGGCTGCCTCCGGCATCCGGCCCTCCGACACGAGAGGCCAAAGAAGTCCGTCGACCAGTGCGTCCCAGTCCGCGTCCTCGGACGAGAGGCCGGCTGTCCGCAGGCTGGAGCGGCAACGTCCGACCAACGTGGCGAGCTCACCGACTTCCGGAGGCAGGACGCCGGCGATCTGGCGCTTGATCCAGCCTGCGAGGTACGGGCTGAGGCCGCCGGTCGACACGGCGACCGAGACAGGTCCTACGCGGGTGACAGCCGGGACGAGGTACTCGCAAGCCTCCGGGTCATCAGCCGCGTTCACCAACACACCACGTTCCCGAGCGTCCACGTAGACCTGCCGGTCGACGGCCGGCACCCCTGTGGCAGCGACGACGAGACGGCAGCCGTCGAGGTCAGCCGCCTCGTAGCAACGCCGCTCGATCTTCACGCCGAGCAGTTCGAGGCCAGGGGAGATCTCCGGCGCGACCACCGTGACGAGGGCCCCGCAGGCAGCGAGCGACTCAGCCTTGTGCGTGCCGACGGGTCCACCGCCGACAACGAGGCAGCGTTGGCCGTCGAGCCGCAGCGCGAGATGGAACAAGGGGGGCTCGGCGTCGGAGAGGGGTTCACTGCCGGAGATGGGTTGAAGCTTGTCACTCATGATCTGAGCCGATCGACGGTGGCATCCGGCGGGAATACCCGCAAAACCTGATCGGTTTAGTCAGGTATAGTAGTCCGTGCAAGACGCTCGACCGGGGGGCTATCCGGCGAAAGCGTTGCACCGACCCTGAGGGGGAGGATAATTGGCCAGGAATGAGGGCACTGCAGTGATCGGCAAAGCGCATCCGGGCACGTCCGAGCTGGACGAGATCTCGGCCAAGCTCGAGGCTCTTTCTCCGCGCGAGGCGGCCGAGTCGGCGATCAAGTGGACGCTCGAAGAGTACGGGGACGACGTCATCGTGGCGAGCTCGTTCCAGGACGTCGTCCTGGTCGATCTCGTGCAGAAGGCCAAACCCGGGCTCGAGATCGTCTTCCTCGACACCGAGTTCCATTTCCCTGAGACGCTTGCCTTCGTGGAGCGGCTCCGCAAGATCTGGGACCTGAACCTGACGGTCACCCATCCGGACGTGGCGATGGACGAGTTCGTCTGTGGCACTCCGCGATGTTGCGAAGTCCGCAAAGTGGAGCCCCTCGCGAAGGCGATCGCCGGCCGCCAGGCCTGGATCACCGGAGTGAAGCGGGTCGACACGCCCGAGCGGACCGGTGCACCGATCGTCACCTGGGACGCCAACCGGGAGATGGTCAAGGTGAACCCGCTCGTGACATGGACCGACGCCGACATCGACGAGTACCTCGCCGAGACGGGCCTCCCCCTCCATCCGCTCACCTACGTCGGCTACGTGTCGATCGGCTGCGCGCCGACGACTCAGCCGGTAGCCGAGGGCCAGAACCCTCGGGAGGGCCGCTGGCCCGGCATGGACAAGACGGAGTGCGGGCTTCACATCTGAGCCGGCACGACCGCCAACCGCACAACCCGCGCCAACCGCACAACCCGCGCCAACCGCACAACCCGCCCCACTCGCTTCTCCAGCTCGCCAACGAAGCTCGTAGCCGGAGTCTCCAGACGACAAACCCAGACCGCACCTTGATCGGACTGCCGAGCGCAGTGAGGAGAGACCCACCGGATGGAATTCCTGCAGCCCTTCCGCAAGGGGGCGCAGCTCAACCAAATCGAGCGGTGGAAGCTCGATCGGCACCCGTTCGAGGTGGCCGACGCCGTCCGGACGCGCTACTCCGTCGAGGGCCCAGCTGCCATAGCGGAGGTCCCGGGCGAGGTCGAGCGCCTGAAGTGGGTCGGCATTTACCCACAGCGACAGGGCGGCGACGCGTTCATGCTGCGGGTCAAGGTGCCGGCTGGCCGGATGACCGCCCACCAGGTCACGACGCTCGGCGAGATCATCGAGCGGTACGCCGACGGGCCCGAGGACCATGCGATCTGGGGCAACCGCTACGGCGACATCACCACCCGCCAGGACGTCCAGCTCCACTGGGTCCACATCGCGGACGTACCAGCTATATGGGATCTGCTCGAGGCCGCCGGCTTGACGAGCGTGCAGGCGTGCGGCGATTCCGCTCGTAACGTCCTCTCGTGCCCAGTCTCGGGCGTCGACCGCGACGAGGTCTTCGATGCCTCGGAAATCGCCCGAGAGGTCTCCGACTTCTTCACCGGCAACCGGGAATTCGCCAACCTGCCGCGCAAGTTCAAGCTCTCGATCACCGGCTGCCGGGACGACTGCGCACAGGCCGAGATCAACGACGTCGGCATGTGGCCTGCTCGTCTCGACGACGGCACTCTCGGCCTCAACCTCCTTGTCGGCGGCGGCCTGTCCGACGGCCCGCGGATGGCAAGCGACCTCGACGTCTTCCTGCTGCCTAACCAGGCGCTCGAGGTCTCCCGTGCGATCGCGCAGGTCTTCGGCGAGCTCGGCAACCGAGAGAACCGCGGGACCGCACGCATGCGCTACCTCGTCCAAGAGCTCGGGCCCGAGGGCTTTAGGGAGGAGCTCGCCGAGCGGACGGCCTTCGAGCTGCGCCCGGCGGGCGAGAGCCTCACCCGGCGTTACCGCGGCGACCACGTCGGCGTGCATGTCGAGCACCGTCCCGGCCATTCATACGTCGGGTGCTCGGTGACCGTCGGCCGCATGCCCGGGACCGACTTCATCGAGCTCGGACGATTGGCCGAGACCTACGGCGACGGCGAGGTCCGTCTCGCTACCGACCAGAATTTCGTCATCACCGGCGTGCCCGAAGATCGCGTCGACGACCTGCTGGCCGAGGATCTTTTGCAACGCCGGTCACCGTTCCCTGCTCCCTTCGAGCGAGGAGTGGTCGCGTGCACCGGGAGTGAGTTCTGCCGCTTCGCGATCGTCGAGACAAAGGTTCGCGCGGTCGAGTGGGCGCGGGAGATGGACAGGCGGTATGCCGATCGTTTCGGCGGGGGTGCGGGCGTGACCACCCGGCCGCTTGGCGAGGTCGTCCGCATGCACTTCTCGGGGTGTCCAGCATCGTGCGCCCAGCCGCAGATCGCCGACATCGGCTTTCGCGGCGAGACGGCGCACGTCGGCGACGAGATCGTCGAGGCCGTCGACATCGGCGTCGGCGGCAGCCTCGGCACAGATGCCGGCTTCGGCGACTGGGTTGAGGGCGCCATGCCGGTTGACGACGTGGCCGACGCGCTCGGCAGGGTCGTCGAGCGGTACCTCGGTGAGAGGGCCGCGGGCGAACGTTTCTATGAGTGGGCGAGGCGGACGCCTGCCGATCAGGTCCACGTCACTCTCAGCCCGGGACACCATCACGCAGGTAACGGAGCGAGTGCTTTGCGGAAGGAGCAAGACCGATGACGCTGTCACCCCCACGCCAGCGCGCGGAGATGAGCGGCATCTCCGAGGCGCCCGGCAAGGTCTGGTTCTGGGAGCTCGCCGCGGCGGTGATCGACGCGGACCGATGTGTGCAGTGCGGCGCTTGCGTGGCGGCGTGCCCGACCGACTCGATCGGCATCGGGTCCGACAACCTGCCCAAGCTCGTGAAGATGTGCACGGGCTGCTCGTTGTGCTGGGACTTCTGCCCCCGGGGCGGGATGCGGTACGAGGCGACTTGGTGGCCCGCTGAGGAATCGGCGGTCACGGCCGAGGCATCGGCGACCTGGGAGACGGTCGCCTCCTCGTCGGCCGTGCCCGCCTTCGCCGGGTCGGCGACGCCTGCGGATGTGGCTGGCTCCTCCTCGGCCGTGCCCGCCTCCGGGCGGCCGGCCTCCGTGCAAGTGACGCTTTCTCAAAGGCGCGGGGCTGGGGTTGCTGCGGGCGACAGGGGTGCCGTATCTGCAGTGGATGACTGGAGGATTACGGGTGCTGATCCTGCTCCTGGGCTTGGGCTCGTGCGCGAGGCGATCGCCGCTCGTGTGCTCCCCACCAGTAAGCTGGGAACCGATTGCGCCCAGGACGGGGGCGTTGTGACCGCGATCCTCCTAGCTTCCCTCGCAGCCGGGGAGATCGACGGCGCCGTCGTGGCGAGGGAGGACCCTGACCATCCGTGGAAAGGTGTTCCTCACCTCGCCACGACTGCTGTCGAAATTCGCGAGGCCGCTGGGAGCTTCTACAACCAGACGATGGCGCTCGGAAGCATCGATCTGGCGGCCGCCGGCCTTTCGCCGGACGCGCGTATCGCTCTCGTCGGCACACCCTGCGAGATCCAAGGCCTCAAAGCGCTCCAGTCCCGCCAGTGGCGCCGTGGCTCCAGAGCCGTCGACAACGTGGTGCTCACGATCGCTCTGCTCTGCACGAAGAGCTTCGACTACTCGAAGCTCATGTTGCGCGAGCTGCGCGACGAGCGGCACGTCGATCTGGCAGAGGTCGGCAAAGTCGATGTCATCCACGGCCGGATGATCGTCGAGGACCAAGCCGGGCAGCGGATCGTGGACGAGCCCGTGAAGGACTTCCATGGGGCCGCTCTGAAGGGCTGCGACGAGTGCGCAGACTTTCTCGGGCGTGCAGCGGACATCTCCGTCGGCAGCGTCGGATCGGGCGCGGGGTACTCGAGCGTGCTCGTCCGCACTCAAGTGGGTCTGCAAGCGATCGACCTCGTTCGGCCCGAGCTCGAGATCGTGGACATCGAGGCTCCCGAAGCGCTCGATCGCCTCGACCGTCTCGACAAGAAGATCGCCAGCACGACACTCCACCGGCCGTTCCAGCCAGAAGGCCCGCTCTTCGTCGACTTCGCGGAGCACCTCGCGTTTTACGGCGGCACGGACCGGGCGCCCGTCTGGCAGGACTGATGAGCCCGGAGCCGGCGGCGGCCGACATAGACGGGCTCGCTTCACTCGTCCCGCTAGACGAGCCGGAGCGACTGCTCGCGTCGCTCCGCAGGCGTGCGGGCTCGCAACCCGATCGGATTCGTGACATAGCGCCTCGCGAGCTTGCGGCGTACGCATGGAAGCAACAGCAGTGGCGTGAGCCTCTCGAGGCCGCCGGGCTCGGCCAGCTGCACCTCCGGCACGCCTTCGCCACCGCCAAATGGGAGATCTGGCTCTGGATCCGCGGCAACCGGGTCTGGGACCAGCTGAGCGACCACCTCGTGGGTCGGGTGATCCGCCGGGCGGGCTCGGCCTAGGATCGGAGCGAGACCCGCCGGCCAGCCAGCCACAGAGCCAGCGGGGACAGGCCATAGGACCAGGCGAACGCCCCCTCGTGGTCCGCATCCCAGGCGACGAGGTCCGCTCGCAACCCGGGCGCGATCCGCCCACGGTCTGCCAGGCGCAACGACCGAGCGCCACCCGCCGTCGCCGCACGGAGCGCCTCGGCAACCGACAACCCGAGCTCGGCGACCGCCAAGGCCACGACGAAGCTCATCGAGGTCGTGCCGCACGTGCCCGGATTGTGATCGCTCCCGAGCGCGATCGTCACCCCCGCCTCCATCATCCGGCGTGCCGGCGGCTTGTGACCCATGGCGAGGGCGGTGATGGGAGCGAGCGTTGCGACCACGCCGCCCTCGGCGAGCGCCCGGATACCCGCCTCGTCCACCCGCAACAGATGGTCGGCCGAAGCGCAGCCGATCTCCCCAGCCAGCTCGGCGCCTCCTGTGCACGCGAGCTCGTCGGCGTGGATCCGCGGGATCAGCCCGGCGGCCTTGGCCGCCTCGAGCATTAACCGCGACTGTGCAACGGTGAAGTACCCCTCGTCGCAGAACACGTCGGCATGCCGCGCGCCGGCCGCCTTCGCCGCCTTGCACCAGCGGGCGACCTCGTGTGAGTACCCGTCGGCGTCGCCCTCCCACTCGGGTCCGACGTCGTGGCCCGCGAGCCACGTCACTTCTACCCCGGCACCCTCCCGACCCGGTCCCGCCCACTCGCTGAGCAACCGGACGTCCGCTAACTCACCGGGCTCGTTGAGGTGGTAGCCCGTCTTCGCCTCCACGGTCGTGGTCCCACCCGCCAGCCAAGCCCGCAGCCGGCGGTCGAGCCCTTCGGCGAGCACGTCGGTCGGGGCCGCGCGTGTCGCGGTGACCGTCGACGTGATGCCCCCGCCGGCCGCGGCGATCTCGGCGTAAGAGGCGCCCGCTGATCGGAGCGCGATCTCGGCGAAACGGTTCCCCGCGTAGACCGGATGCGTGTGCGCGTCGACGAGACCCGGTGTCACGAGAGCGCCACCCAGGTCGACCTCGTCGTCGGGAGTCAGCAGGTTATCGATCCCGGACTCGGCACCGACCCAGGCGATCGTCCCGCCGGCCGGAGCCCCGTCCTCGATCGTCCCGGAATCGATGGTCAGAGCGGCGTCGTCCAAAGCCTCGCCGTCCGCCGTGAACAGGCGGCCGATTCCTCTGACGAGAGTGATGCGGCTCACTTCACCGGACTCCTCACTTCACCGGACTCTACGATCCTCGCAGCGTTCCAGATCTCCCCGTTGCCGATGCGCCGGCCTGACCCGAAGAGCTGGTTGTAGACGCGCGTAAGTTGCTTCGAGCCTGGATACCCATCGATCACCACTGCCTCGGTCACGTGGTATTTCGCGAAGGCGCCACCTATCTGACGTCTTTGCGCCGCCGACAGCACGACTGTCGGGGAGGTCTCTGCGGCCTTGGCGGTGATGTAGACGAGAACCGTCGGTAGCGGGCCGACGACTCCCGTCTTCGAGCCCGCCTGCGGATGCCAGGCGTACCCGTCGTAGTCGGCGTACGGGAAACCGGCGATCGCCTGCCAGGCCATCGGAGTCCCGGCGAACGGCCCGCTGCCCGGCAGGATGAGCGCGATAGACGGCCGCCCGTCGCTCAGCGCAGGGATGGACCGGAGGACGGCGGGCACGCTCACGTCCACGTACCCCGCAAAGGGCACGCGTCCCCCGATGAACATCGGCACCGCCATGAGGACGCCGGCGGCGCCCGCGATGAGCCCCTCGACCCGCCCGCTCGCCTGGCCGTGCGCGGCTCGCCACGCCGTTAGCACGCCTTCGAGCGTGATCGAGGCGAGCAGTGCGAGAAGGAGGTTGGTGAGGATCGAGATGCGGAGCCAGCCGACGTTTCGAAGGAGAGGGAAGGCGGAGACCAGGTACCACGCCGGGGCGTGCCATCCGAAAGCGTGGCTCGTTCCTGTCGGGCGGGTCGCGGCGCCCCACGAGCACACGATGCACCACAAGGCAGCGCCCCAGAGCAAAAGGATCGCCCGGTGGCGCCTGGCGAAGGCGAGGGCCCCGAGGGCGAGGAGCACGATTACCGGCCCGACGAACGCCAGATCGAAACGATGCAACAGCGGCGTCCCAGGCGGCGCGACCAGGAACCCGTGCCCTGTCGTCCCGGACGGCCACACGAGTGAGGAGAGGGTGGCACCGGGCGCGACGGCCGCGTTGACGTAGGAGACGTGGTCCGGGCCGGTGACGTAGAAAGCGATGGGGTAGGCGAGCAGCGCGCCGGCGGTGAGGATGGCCGTTGCCGACGCCGCGAGTGCGAACCTCGCATGCGACGCGATCTGGCGCCAGTTGGCCGCCGCCGCCACTGCGACGGCGGGCACGCCGACGACGACGCAGTCGAGGAGGATCTCGGGGCTCGAGAAGAACTGCGCCACCGCCAGGAGGCCGAGCACGAGGCCGAGTCGCAGCGGGCTCCCGGTCTGGCGAAAGCAGATCCGGTCGATGAGGTAGAGCGCTAGCGGTGGGAAGAACATCCAGGTGAGGTTGAAGTGACCGATCCGGTCTGCCTGGAGGACAGCGGGGGAGAAGCCGTAGACGAGCCCACCGACGAACGCCACCGCTCGGCGCATTTCGTAGCGGCGCAGGACGAAGTAGAGCGAGCCGGCCGAGATGACGGGAGCGGCGATGCAGGCGACGTTGAAGGAGGTGAGCGGCGACGACAGTTCCGTGATGGGGGCGAGGATGAGGGCTTCGAGGAAGAAGTTCGTGTTCGTGAGCAGGTTGAAGCCGTGTGGGGCGAGCATGTAAGTGCTGACGAACGGGTTCGTGTGGTGGCCGATGGCGAATGGGAGCCAGCCCATGAACCACACGCCTTGCCCGACGTCGCCGAGGTTGAGCCGGTACATGTGGGTCGTGACGCCGGCTTCGAGGAGGTGCTGCCAGCAGAAGAGAGAAGCGAGCGTGTAGAGGGCGACGACTATTAGGCCTGCGGTCAGGGTGCTCGAGTGTTTGCTCTCGACCTCGGTGCCGTCGGTCACCTCAGCCCCGCACCGACCTTCGCGCCTACCGATCCGCGATTCCGGGGCGCACGGGGATTCCGGGGCCAAGGAATTGGCGAAAGGACTACGAGACGGTCGTTTCGGTAATTCTTTGGACGGCGAGATCGGGAGTGAGCCACCACTTCACGGCCGATCGAGCAGTCGGGTGATCGCCTGGGAGAGGCGCTCTGCAACCGCGCGGCGAGGCCCGAGCGTGACGTGCTCGCCCCCTTCGACGACCCGGCGCCCCGCCACCGTGACTTCGTCGACGTCCGCCGGCGAGGCGCCGAACAGCACACGAGCGAGGAGAGCCTCGTCGGGCGGCGCGCCACTCCCGCTTCCAGCGCCCCCCGCCGCTCCCGCTCCCGCTGCTCCCGCCCCCGTCCCGGCCCCGGCTAACGCAGGCGACTCGTCCACCCGCACAGTCACCCAGTCATCGAGTGGCTCCTCACCCCAGCCGAGCGAGTGGGCGCCGCCGGAGCTCCCGGCCTCGATGAGCGAGGCGATGCTCATGATCCCGCGGCGTTCCTGGGTAAGGCGCTGGTGGGTCTCTAACGACCGGGTCTCTTCGAAGGGGTCGATCACGGCGTGCGAGTCACTGCCGACGCATAGCACCGCACCGGATTCGGCCAGATCCGAGAACGGTCCGCCGCCGTCGCCGAGGTCCCGCTCGGTCGTGGGGCAGGCGCAGATGCCGCACCGGGCGAGCCCATACCGGGTGACGTCCCGTGCCGTCAGATGGGTGGCGTGCACGGCGGTCGTCCGGTCGGAGAGTGCGCCGACAGACGCCAGCAGATCAGTCGGTGTCATCTGCGTCTCGGCCAGGCACTCCTCGTTCTCCTTGCGCTGCTCGGAGACGTGCACGTGAAGCGGTGCGCCTTCTTCGGCCGCCCAGGCCACGACCGAGCCCATCGCCGAGCGGGGGACGGCCCGGACGCTGTGGATAGCGGCGGCGAGCCGGGCCGGGACCGCCGCGGGTGTCCTCCCGAACCGCCCCGACTCCGACGCGGCTGTCACCCTACGGCTCCAGGTATCCCCGTCACCATCGGAGAAACGCAGCTGCACCCCCTCCACCGCCGCCCCGCCCACGCCAGCCTGCAGGTAGCAAGTGTCGAGGAGCGTCAACCTGATCCCGGCGGCCTCCGCCGCGTCGACGATGGCCCAGCTCATCTCGTTCGGGTCGGCGTAAGGCACGCCGCCCGGACCGTGATGGAGGTAGTGGAACTCGCCGACGGCCGTCCAGCCCGCTAGGACCATCTCGGCGTAGACGCAGGTCGCGAGATCGCGATAGGAGTCAGGGTCGAGGCGCTCGGCGACGGCGTACATCATCTGCCGCCACGTCCAGAAGTTTCCCGACCCGGTCTCACTCGCTCCCCGCAAGACGCGGTGGAACGCATGCGAGTGTGCGTTCACGAAGCCGGGAAGGCGGACGGTGCCCGCCGCCTCGCCCGCCAGCCCGGCCGCCGGCTTGCCCGCCGGCTTGCCCGCCGGCCCGCCGAGACTCACCGGCTCACCAGCCCTCCGGCCGTGCGAGACCCTCGGAGGGCAGCCAAACCCCTCGCTCGACGGCCGCCTCTCGGGCTGTCGGATAACCGGCGTCTGCGTGGCGCATCACACCGGTGCCCGGGTCGTTCGTCAGCACGCGCCGGAGCCGCTCGGCCGCGAGGGGTGTGCCGTCGGCCACTACGACGACGCCGGAGTGGATGGAGCGTCCGATCCCGACGCCTCCACCGTGATGGACCGACACCCACGATGCCCCGGACGACGTGTTGAGCAGCGCGTTCAGGATCGGCCAGTCGGCGATGGCGTCCGACCCGTCCGCCATGGCCTCGGTCTCGCGGTAGGGCGAGGCGACCGAACCCGAGTCGAGGTGGTCGCGCCCGATGACGATCGGCGCCGAGACCGTGCCGGCCGCGACGAGGTCGTTGAAAGCGAGACCTGCGCGGTGCCTCTCGCCGTAACCGAGCCAGCAGATGCGTGCCGGCAGCCCCTGATAGGTCACCTTGTCCTCCGCCATCCGTATCCACCGAAGCAGGTCCTCGGCCTCTGGGAAGGCGGAGATCACCGCCCGGTCGGTTGCGCCGATGTCGGACGGGTCTCCCGAGAGCGCCGCCCAGCGGAAAGGGCCCTTGCCCTCGCAGAAGAGCGGCCTGATGTAGGCCGGGACAAAACCCGGATATGCGAACGCCCGCTCGTAACCCTCCGCCTGCGCCTCGGCGCGGATGCCGTTGCCATAGTCGAAGACCTCGGCGCCCTTGTCCAAGAAGGCGACCATCCCGGCCACGTGCGCGGTCATCGAGGTCCGCGCACGCCGCAAGTACTCGTCGAGGTCACGCTCACGAAGCTCGGCGGCCTCCTCGAGGGACAGCCCGGCGGGGATGTAGGTCGTCGGATCGTGAGCCGAGGTCTGGTCGGTCACGATGTCGATCGGAACGTCTGACGAAGCAAGAGCCGGGACCAGCTCGGCCGCGTTGCCGATCAACGCGATCGACAGCGGTTGCCGATCAGCGGCCGCAGCCAATGCGAGCGCGACCGCCTCCGCCAGCGAGTCGGAGACGACATCGACGTAGCGAGTCTCTAGCCGGCGCTCGGCTCTAGAGCGGTCTACCTCGATGCAGATCGCCACGCCGCCGTTCATGGTCACGGCGAGTGGCTGCGCCCCTCCCATTCCTCCGAGCCCTGCGGTGAGGACGATGCGGCCAGCGAGCGTCCCGCCGTAGCGGGCGACGCCGATGGCGGCGAAAGTCTCGTAAGTCCCCTGCAGGATTCCCTGAGTGCCGATGTAGATCCAAGAGCCGGCAGTCATCTGGCCGTACATGGTGAGGCCCATGCCCTCCAGGCGGCGGAACTCGGCGGGCGTGGCCCAGTCCGGGACGAGCAGCGAGTTCGCGATGAGCACGCGTGGCGCCCATTCGTGGGTCTGGAAGACACCGACCGGCTTGCCGGACTGGACGAGCAAGGTCTCGTCGTCACGAAGGTCGCGCAAGGTCTCGACGATCTTGTCGAAGGCCTCCCAGCTGCGGGCGGCCCGCCCGGACCCGCCGTAGACGACGAGGTCGTCTGGCCGCTCGGCCACTTCCGGGTCGAGGTTGTTCATGAGCATCCGGAGCGCCGCTTCCTGCGACCAGCCCCGGCAGCTCAGCTCCGAGCCTCGGGGCGCCCGCACCACTCGGGCACCGTGATCGCTCGGCCGGGGACCGGTCGTCATTCGAGTGCTCCTATCTCTTGTTCGACTGCCGCCAGCAACTCCCCCGAACGGACGAGCTCGATGGCGGCGTCTACGTCGGGCTTCAGCTCACGATCCTCGTCGAGGTGGGCCACGCGCTGCCGCAGTGCGCTGAGCGCTGCCTGCGTTCCCGGCGCGGACCGTAGCGGGGCCCGCAGCTCGCAGGCCTGGCCGGCGGCGAGTACCTCGAAGGCGATGACCACTTCGGCATTCGTCACGCACTCGCGCGCGTGCCGTGCGGCGATCATGCCCATGCTGACGTGGTCCTCCTGGCCGGCCGAGGACGTGATCGAGTCCACGGCAGCCGGGTGGGCCAACGACTTCGACTCCGACACGAGCGACGCGGCGGTGTATTGGCAGACCATGAAGCCCGAGTTGACTCCGGCCTCTCCCACGAGAAACGGAGCCAACCCATTCGAAGTTTTCGGATCGAGCAGGCGGTACAGTCGCCGCTCCGAGATCGACGCCAGGCCTACGAGGGCGGCGGCTAGCGAGTCACATGCATGCGCGACCGGCTGACCGTGGAAGTTCCCACAGGAGAGGATCTCGTCGTCGTCGGGGAGGACGATTGGGTTGTCCGAGACGGACGCCAGCTCGATCTCGAGGGTCCGGATGGTCTGGGAGAGCACGTCCCGTAGAGCCCCGTGCACTTGCGGAGCGCATCGGATCGAGTACGCGTCCTGCACGATGTGATGGCCTTCGCGGTGGGAGGCGAGGATTTCGCTGCCGGCGACGAGACGCACCAAGTTGCGGGCGGCAGCCTGTTGACCGGGGTGCGGCCGAAGACCGACGACGCGCGGATCGAACGCCTGGTCCGTACCGAGAATTGCTTCGATCGTGAGAGCCGCCGCGATGTCCGCCGCCTTGGCCAACTTGCGAGCCCGATCGGCCGCGAGCGCGCCGACGGCGGTCATCCCCTGGGTCCCGTTTATAAGTGCGAGGCCTTCTTTCGCCTCGAGGACGAGCGGCTCGAGCCCACTCGCAGCGAGCGCCTCGCGGGCGGGCACAGGTGTCGCCGATCCAGGCACCCGGACCATGCCTTCGCCGATCGCAGCGAGCGCGAGGTGTGCGAGCGGCGCAAGGTCGCCCGATGCCCCGAGTGATCCTTGCTCGGGCACGACCGGAAGGATCTGATGTTCGAGCAGCTCGACGAAACGGTCCGCCACCTCCACCCTCACACCCGAGTACCCGAGAGCGAGGACATGCGCACGTAGCGCGAGCATGGCGCGGACCTCAGAGGGACTGAGCTCGTTGCCGACAGCGACCGCGTGAGAGCGGATGAGACCTCGCTGGAGCGCGGAAGAGTGGTCTGCCGACAGTCGCACGTCGGCCAAGCTGCCGAAACCCGTCGTGACGCCATAGACGACCTCGCCAGAGGCGAGCGCCCGCTCGACGACCGCACGGGAGGCTCGCACCCTCGGCGCGACGCCTTCGCCGAAGCGAGCCGGCGCACCGCCGGCAATAGCTACGACGTCGTCTATCGAGAGCGAACCACCGAGCTCCACTGAGCCGTCACCGGCGAGAGGAGACCGGCCATCGCCATTGATGGCAGCCTCGGGCACGGCGCCGATTCTGTCAGGCACAGAGGCTTTCGGGGGTCACGACGGACGTTTCGGGTTTCAGGAGGGGCCAATCGGGTTTCACGCGGGGCCTTCGGGGTTCAAGGCTTAGTCGCCCGGAGCGAGTACATCATCGGAATGTTCGGAATCTCCGGCGGCGTGATCCAGACGCGTGGCGCCGACTCGACGAGGAAAGGAAACCGCCCGAAACCGCACTCGGGGAACTCGTGCAGGAACTCGAGCCTCAGGCCGGCGTCGATCACGGACGTGACCACCTCCGAGAGCGGATGGGGCCACTCAACGGTCTTCGTGTTCTCCAGCCGGGCCTCCGGATCCGCGTAGTCACGGTCGTCGTCCCAGACATGCGGGCCCTCGTTGAAGTAGGGATGTTCGATGGTGAGGTCGTTGTCGGCAAACATCGAAGTGAGCGGATGGAACTCCGACAGGTAGAGCACCCCGCCGGGCCGGAGCAGGTCGGCGATGACCTCCGCCCACGCTCGCAGGTCCGGCAGCCAGTTGATCGCACCCTTGCCGGTGTAGACGACGTCGTAGGTCTCGCCGAGTGCCTCCCGAGCCTCGTAGACGTTCGCCTCTACGAAACGGGCCCCGATCCCCAGCTCAGCCGCCAGCTCGCGGGCGGCGTCGAGCGCTGGAGCGGAAAAGTCGAGGCCGGTCACCCGGGCGCCCATGCGGGCGAGGCCGAGCGTGTCCATGCCGAAGTGGCATTGGAGGTGGACGAGGTCCTTGCCTGAGATGTCAGGGAGCTCCGCGAGCTCGAAGTCGTGCAGGGTCTCGATGCCAGCTTTGAACTCGTCAACCCGATAGAAACGCGACCTGACATGGATCGGCGTCAGCTCGTCCCAGGTGGCGCGGTTGAACTCGAGCCACCTCTCGGCCTCGGGTCTGTTCTCCGAATCAGGACTGGTCTCCGAGTCGGGACTGGTCTCCGAATCAGGACTGGTCTCCGAGTCGGGACTGGGTTGACGCTCCGGCATCCGCGAGACTCTACGAGGTGAGCGAGCATTCGCTCGGAAAGCGGGGATCCGGGCTTCACTACCAAACGGACACGTACGGGCTACGAGCCGAGGCCTCGGGGCAGCTATAGCCAACCGGGCCGCCCTCGCCCAGCTCGCCGACCATGCAGGGCTCCGAGCTCGCCTACCGGCCAGCACTGCGGGCCGAGGAGCGGCAGCTCCATCCGCAGGCTCTGGTCCTCGAGATGGGTTACTGGGACGAGCTCGACTGGAGGCAGGGTGGCCGGCAAGTGAACCTCGGCGACCCGTCGTTCGACCGAGAGGTCGCGCAACGCATGCGGGCGTTCGTCAAGGCAGTTGAGATGCCACACATTCCGATCGTGCTGTTGAGCGTTCCTTTGGTCGACCCTCTGCCCTGGCCGGACGGCTCGCCGGCTCCGCAGGCTTCACCCACTCGGCACCGGATCATCAACGCGCTGCTGCAGTCGCTCGCGAAGGAGTACCCACGCACGGTGCACTACTTCGACATCTCCCCGTGGGTGACGCCTGGCGGTCGTTTCGACGCGTATGTCGACGGCGGGATCTGCCGGAACTCAGACGGCGTGCACCTCTACGTCGGTGCGTTCCCCAATCTCACTCCGACATATTGCGGGGAGCACCTGCAGGAGGCCTTCCTCGCCTACATCCGCGAGCTCGTGCTCGGGGGCGACCACGGGTAGGAGCAGCCTTGGCGGCCCACCGCCCGGACCGGCCGACCGGCCGACAGCCGACTAGTCGACGGCCGACTAGTCGGCTAGGGAGATGCGACCGGCTCGGCGACCGTCGTGAACGAGTGGAGCACCGTCTTCGCGACCTGGCCCGAGCCGGACAAACCGATCCAGACCAGCCGCGGGTGCTCGAGGCCGCCACCCGTCACCTGCACCTCGAGGACGCCCATCTGCGGCACGCCGTACGGGCAGACCGTGAAGTGGTCGACGGTCAGGCAGGAGGTCGAGAGCTCTCCCCGTCCGGAGTCGGCCTTCCACGGGTGAAGGTCCATCCGCAGGCCGTTGCCGGAACTCCCGAAGAGAGCCGTCGCCGTCGGCTGTTCGAAGGGGCACGGTGGGTAGAGGTTCTTCTGGTCCGAGTCGAAGAGGATCTGGCCGGCGGGGAGCGACGCGACTGCGGTCGAGCACACCGGCTCGTTGCTGATGTCGGTGTAGCTCGTCTTCCATGACTTCGGGACCCACACGCCGAGGCCGTGCCAGCTGACGAGATGCCAGTCTGATCCTGGCTTGGCGACCTGCCCGGTGCCGAGCGCCGTGAGGCGAGGCGCGAAGCGGAGGGTGCCTGCGATCTCGGGGGCGAGGGGGCCCTGAGTGACGACTTCTTCCAGCAATCCTGGGACGTACAACGTCACCCCTGTTGCGCTCACCGGGCCGACGATGACCTCGACCCCGTGTATCTCGACAGGAGGCCTGTCTGCGTACTTCGGCGGCACCTGCGTGATGTCTCGGAGATAAGCGATGTTTGGCGGCCCCGACTTGGTACCGCAGCCCGAGAGCGGTGCGGCCCCGCCGAGCACGAGCTCACCAGGCGGCGCCGGGTCGACGCATTCACCACTGCCGGGGATCTGGACCCACCATTTGCCCGGGACCGAGAGCTGCACGTCGCCGAAGGGCACAGCGACGAGATGCTTGAGCGTCGAGCTCGTGAACGGCCCGACCGTCACGTGAAACGGGTCCGACGCCGGGCCACCGCAGCTCACCTCGGTAGTCGGGACGTCGAAGATGAAGAAGGTTTTGTGAATGCCGACGAGGTGCACCAGGGCCGATGGGAAACTGGCACAAAGGTTTCCGCCACCCCACAGCCAGATCTTCGGCACGGTGACCGTCGTAGTAGCGGTGGCGGGCAGACCTGGCGTGAGCGTGACAACCCGGGCAAGACCGGTCGTGGCGTTGACGTAGGTAGGCGTGGCGCCCGTCGGACGATTCACATGCAGCGCCTGCTCGAGGCTCGGCCAGCTCGTCAGCTCACAAGTGTGCGTCGTTCGAACCGTGATCGTGTCGTAGAAGACGGTCTTGGACTTCGGGGTGCCGTGGGTGGCAGAAGACATCGAGACCCTGAGCCAAGAGGCCAGGCAGGCCGGAGCGCTCTTCGACGACGCGAGAGATAGCTTTGGCAGGGGCGTGCTGGTCAGATGTGCGACTGCCGACTTGAAGGGAAGTCGGCGTGCTGCCGCCGGAGACGAGCAGCCCGCAGCGCCGACCGTGAGTGCCGCCACGGCGGCGGTCGTGGCCAACCAAGTCTTCGGTCTCTTCACGTGTCCCATGCAGACAAGAAGCCTACGACCGCTCGAGTCGCGTACTTGTTCTCACCCTGGTTTCATCGAATTGAGGATCTTTCGGGCGGTCTGGCCGCTGCCGCTCAGGCCGATGCGGACGAGCATGGCATGGGGGAGTGAGCCGCCCGAGACCCGCAAGTCGAGCACGTCGAAGCCGGGAGTCGCATAGGGACAGACCTGCAGCTTCACGTACGCCCTCGCGAACGCCTCGTCAGTAGCGTCGGCCGCCGCGCCGAGGTCGCCGCAGTAGGCCACGAGTGCCGCAAGGACCTGCCGGTGGGCGGAGCCGTACCAGCTCACGTAGCGCCCGTCGCTCTCATCGCCCCGGCCAGCCGTCATCTCATGGTTATAAGCCCCGAGAGGGCGTTTCGCGTTGGGCCGCCGGCCCGGCAGGCTGGCTCAGGCTCGCCCGGCAGTGAAGAGCGCCACTTCTGTCGTGATTCGGAAGTCGCCGGTGTCGGCGATCACAGCGCTGACGGCCGCGGACAGGCGGGCGATCATGTCGGCCCCCCGCTCGGCGGTGACTTTGGCGGCCGTCGTCGACGAGGCATGGCGCAAGAGCGGCCCCGGGTCGGTGAGGACGACCTCGCTCGCGAGGATCGTCAGGTCGACCTCGTCGAAGGCATCGGTCAGCATCGCCCCCAAGGTGGCTGGCGGAAGGCGTGTGTTCAGAAACCCAAGATCCCTCAAGTCACCATCGATCCCCTCCTCCTCGAGGAGCGGGATCCAGAGATCCCTCGCCTGCGCCAGGTGCCGCGGACCCCCGACGGCGGCCACCAGCCGACCGCCCCTCCGGAGGACGCGTCGCGCCTCACGCACGCCGAGCGCCGGCTCGGGCACGTGATACAGCATGTGCATCATCAGCACGGCGTCGACGCTCGCGCGGGCGATGGGTAGGCGCTGCGCGTCGGCTACGACGAGGCCCGCCGGTTGCGAGGTGACCCCCCGGAGCATCCCGATCGAGAGGTCCGCGCCGACAACGGCGCCCCCTTGCGAGACGAGCGCTGCGAGATAGGTCCCGTATCCGCAGCCCACGTCGAGGACGCGCCCACTCGCGGCATCCCCGAGAGCGTGCAGCACGGCCGCGGCAAGGTTGATCCGCGGCTGTTGGAATTCGTACAGCGAGGCCCGGTCCGCCAGCAGCCGCCCGTCGGCGTACGCAACCGATTTCAGATATTCGCGATCAGCGCGACGCTCCATGACCACGACATCCTGCCTCACGCCTCCACACGACGAGCGTGCGACCCAGTGACCGGCTGAGCCTCCCGGACCGCGGGTCGCGACTAGCGCCGTCCCCGCGGTCCGACAGGCTTCGAACCGAGCTTGCTATTGCTGGAGTGGCCTCAGGTCGGGGTCACGTTGGCCGTGGCAGGAAGACCCTTCCCGAGCGCCGACTTTGCCACCACGGTGACCACGTAGTCCTTGTGGGCCACCAGCCCAGTGAGGGTGGCGGACAACTTGGTCGTAGTAGCCGACACCGTCTTCTCATTCTTCGATGTCGCCGTGACGACGTATCCCGTGATCTTGTCGCCGCCCGTGGTGACGGGCGCCTTCCAAGATGCAGAGGCTGAGTCTTTCCCGGCAGTGACCTTCAGGTCCTGCGGCGCACTCGGCGAGCTCTTCTTATAAGTGAAGGTGGCGGCGCTCGTAGTAGCGCTCGTCGGATTACCGGAAAGCGTGATGGTCGTGATCGTGATGTTCACCTTTTGCGCCTTCGTCGACGGCGGGGCAACGACTTCGATCGGGCCGCTCGGCGAGAAGAATGGTGCGGACACGATCGTTGCCGATAGCGAGCCGAAGTGGACGCTCACGAGGTTGTCGTCAAGCTGGGCCTTGATGGTGACCAGCGTGCCGCCATGCTCGGGTCCACTGCTGGGGGAGCTCGAGTCCACGATGGGTCGACCAGGTTCGACATAGTCGTAGGCGTCATGCTTCGGATTGGGCGCGCTACATCCGGTCACGCTGCAGACCAAGACGTCAGTCGGGATGTCGAAGAACTGCGGTGGGGTCACCGTGATCGACGTGTCGCTGTTGATCGTGAAGTTCGACGTAGTCGAGTACACGAAGTCAGTGTCCCCTTGCCCGATGAAGACGATCTGGTCGGCGTCGTCGAAGCCATGGCCCGTAATCGTCAACGGAGCCGGATCGGGCTGTGACCCGATATGGGTCGAGAGGCCGCTCACCGTCGGCACGCCGGCAAAGCTGAACGACGGGGCCGTCGCGGTCCCGCCACCGGTCACGACAGATAGCGTGCTCGGGTCCGGCTCGACGGTGATGGCCGAGATGTTGTCGTCGCCGAGTGCGGATTCCACGATCTGTGTGGGCGTGATGCTCAGGACGTTGAAGTCCTCCACGTAGTTCGTGAATCCGCCAGGCGGGACGCCGACGTTGACCCAGTACAGGTCGAGCAGGTTGAAGCCGGTCCCGGTGATCGTGATCGGTGTGCCTCCGGTCTCGCTCGCGTAGCCCGGCGACACGCTTGTTACGGTTGGAACCGGTGCGTAGTCGTACTCGGTCGGGGCCTGTATGACCTCACAGCCGCATCCAGCCGGCGGTACGAACGCTCCATCTGCTCCGAAGGTGATCGCTCCCTCGTACGCCGGGTAGATCGTGCTCGTCGCGCTGGCGCCGTTGCCGTTGCTCACGACGACCTGGACTTGGCAGACTCCCGGCGTGTCGTTCGCACAGGTCGCGGTGGCATCTGACGGGACAGTCACGGTCAGCTCGTCGTCGCTGAGGGTGGTCTCCGAGGTGCCGGCAACGTCACCGAACGTGACACCAGTGACGCCGCTGCCCTCATCGAATCCACTTCCGACGATGTGCACGATGTTGCCGCCGGCTGCTGGACCATCCACCGTAGAGACGTAGTCGACGATCGGCTTGGGCGAGACCAACGTCCCACCGGTGTAGTGGAACACGCTCGCTGAACCGGGAGAGCTCGACTCCTCCGGCCCCGGCGACGACGGCGTCGTGACGGTCACGACATCGCTGCCGCCTTCACCGGCGAACGAGCCCGCCGGGCTCGTGTATGCCGGCACGTCGACCGTCACGGCCGTCGAGGTCCAACCGGTAACGGTTGCAGCCACGTCGCCGAAGAAGACGGCGCCTTGGCTGCCACCGAAGTTCGAGCCGCTGATCACCGCAGTCCCGCCGCCGCCTATCGGGCCGGCGGACGGAGCGATCCCGGTGACCGCAGGCGTGGCGCCCGACGTCACGAGTCCGCACAGCTGGTTAACGAGTCCCTCGCTGTCCGAGTTCGTGATCCGGGGCGTGCCGAGTCCGGATGCGAGGTCGTAGCCGGTCCCAGCCGGGTACGTCGTTCCGTCGCCGACACCGAGGTTGTCGTTGTTGCCGACGGTGATGTCGTTAAAGGCGCTCGAGTAGTGCGTTCCGTCACCCACCGCGTAGAGCAGAGGGCTCACGAAACCAAGAGTGTCCGCACCGCACTCGCTGGACGCGTTCATCTCTGCGGTCATAGCCGCCCACAACGGTGTGGACGACGACGTGCCGCCGATCTGCGTCCATCCATCCCCGCCCACACCTGCGAAGAAGATCGTGATACCGCTCTGCGGGTCGGCGAGAGCGGACACGTCAGGCATCTCTCGACATAGTGTCCCCGCAGGAAGCGTGGTCTCTTGGCCCGCCAGGTGGTAGTTGTCGGCAGTCCCCGTCGGGTCGTTGCTGCAGGCTTGGGTGGCAGAAGTCGATTGGTCCGTGATGGACCCGGCCTGCCATGACGGCATGGCCCAGGTCTCGGAGATCCCGCCGCCGCCGCCACCGCCGTTGTTCCCGTTGTTCCAGACCGTCTCATCAGGCGGGTCGTTGGAGGTGAGGAACGTCGTGCCGCCAACTGAGACGACGTAGGGCTGGCTGGCGGGGTCCAAGACCGACAGGTCCGGGGACACCGCCGTCGCGTCGTGGGATGCGCAGCTGTCCGATCCGTCGTCGCCGGCTGCCGAGAAGACGGACTGACCCTGGGCCGCGGTCTGCTCGAAGATGTTGTTCTCTGCCTCTTGATCGCCTGGCGCACCCGTTTGGAGCCCCGCCTCGCACACCCCCCAGCTGGAGGAAATCTCACTAGCGTTGTCAGCGATTGCGATTTCGTTCCAGGTGTCGAGCGGACCGAACGCGTTGTCCATGTTCGGACCTGAGAAGACGTCGATGTTGGCACTCGGCGCGATGGCGGAGACGTCCTCGACGTCGAGGGCCGCTTCGCCCGATCCTTCGCCGGTGCCCGGACCGCCGTCGACCGGTGTGACTGTGACTGTTCCGGCGTGACCTGACGGGAAGTAGCAGCTGTCGAAAGATGCGATGTCGCTCGAGAAGAACGGCTCGAGCTCGTAAATGTCGACCGTTTGGCCACTTCCGAGGTCGTGGGCGCTGTAGAGCCCGTCGAGGCCGTAAGCGCTCGCCAACTGCTGGTCGGTGGTCGCGCCCGTCGTCTCTGGGCCTTGTGCGTCGGCGCACGCCACTGGGCCACCGTTTGACGTGTGCGGTGCGCGAGCACCGGGCACGGCGTGGCCGGTGCCCTTCACGTGCTCGAGGGTGTTCGTCTCGTGCACGAGGTTGTCGAGACCGAGGACAGCTTGAACGTTGTGAGCGATGGAACTCGGCAGCCTGACGCTCGAAGTCGTGGCTTGACCGATTCCGCCCTTTGCGAGGCTCACCCGCTCGAGACCTGTGTGGAAGGCCGCCTCAACACGGCTGGCGGTGCCCCGGAAGCCGACGAGGAGCCCGTTCGACGACACGCCCGTGACCTTCAGGCCTTCGTTCCGCAGTTCATTGCGGACTGCGGCGATGGTGGCCTTCGTCGGGCCGAAACGTGCGGCGTACTGCCCCTTAGCGAGGTAGTGGTGGTACAGCAGGGAGTGCGAGTTGGTGACATCACTGATGAACTGGGTGATGGCAGCCTGGCTCCGAGGCTTCAGAGCGAGACCTCCAGAGATCTCTTCGGTTGCCCGGACGGCACCGATGGCGTGTGCGCCGAGCGGCAGCAGGCGGGGCGCGGCTTGGATCGCGACGAGGTGGTCGACCTGGGCAGGCCGGACCGACGCGGACGCGAGCGCGTTGCCACCGGCTGCAGCGGCAAGACCCGCGACGAGAGTCGAGGCCACTGCCGAGCCGGCTAAGCGACGAGCCCTCCGTCCCCGAGCTGTTCCTGTCGATCTCGCTCGCAGGAAACCCGCGCTGGAAATCGCCTTTCCATGTCCCATTCGGACGTCGTTGTCCATCGGCACGATGCTCTCCCCGGGGTAGTCGTGGCTCTCGGACGCGGCGGTGCAGAAGACACCGGCGGCCGCACAGCGGTCTACCAGGGCATCCGCGCGCCGTCAATGGGGAAAGACCGGCTGCCCCCTGATCGCTCGGTCGCTGACGGTTCGGAAGCGGTCGTGGCTCCTCGCCATGACGATCGAGTCCGGCATGGGTGATACAGCCGTCTCGTACCATCGCAAGTCATGGCCGGTCGGATGGAGCTCGTGCGTCCTGGCGCCGACGCAACCGAGGCGCTCGTCGCTTCGATCCGCCGCGCGCAGGCAGAAGATGCGCTGGCGCCCGTGTCGGTTGTGGTCAGGGCGCCGGTCGTCTCGTTCGATCTACGTCGCCGCCTAGCCGAACGAGGCGCCTTCGCCGGGACTCGCTTCACGCCGTTCAGCCGGCTGATCGAGTTGCTCGGCCCGCCCGACGAGAGCCCTGGCGGGGAAGAGCGTCGCCCACTCACCCAGGCCGCCCTCGGTGCGGCAATCCGGGTGGCACTCCGCTCGACCCCCGGCGTGCTCGCCGGTGTCGTCGATCACCCGGCGACGGAGGAGAGCCTCGTGCGGACGTACCGCCTGCTGCGCCCCCTCGAGCCGGCCGATCGAAAACACATCGCGTCCATGAGCTCGCGAGCAGCCGATGTCGTGAGGATCATCGAGGCTGCGCGGGACGCGCTCGAGACCGGCTGGTACGACCTCGAAGACCTGGCCCGAACCGCGGCGGTGAGAATCGAGCAGGGAGAGGTCGATCTAAAGGACGTCGGCCCGGTCGTACTTCATCTGCCCGATCCCCTCGGATCCGCACAGGTCTCCCTGCTCGAAGTCCTTTCTCGGCATACCGATGTGACCGTCCTTGCGGGGATTGTTGGAGACGAGGCGGCGGACCGTGCCTCACACGCTCTTGTCGAGTTGTTAGCCAGTCGTGGTTACGAGCTCGCGGCTGTGCCTGACGGGAACGCGAAGGCGCCGGAGCCGCTGAAACCGTGCATCAGCAGGGTTGTCGGGCTTCCTGACATCGAAGAAGAGATTCGCATGGCCGTGAGGTTGCTCGTGGTCCACGCCGAGCAAGGTAAACCGCTCGGTCGCACCGCCGTAGCTTTCCCGGGCTCGCGGGCACAAAGCGTCTACCTCGGCGTCATCGAAGAGATGCTCGCCGCTGCAGGCATTCCCTGGACGGGTCCCGCGATGGCCACCCTTGCAGACACCGGTCCAGGCAAGGTCGTGATCGGTCTGGTGCGGATGCTCGTCACCGACGAGGCGTCCTTCGAGCGCTCGAGCGTCATCGGCTGGCTCTCGTCGCCTTCCCTGACTCCGGTTTGCGGGCTCTTTGCTCGACTCGCCTCTCTCTCCCAAGGCGACGCGTCCCGCGACGCGCTCCCGGTTGGCGCCTTCGATCGCTGCTCACGTGCAGCCGGCGTCGTGAGTGGGAGCGACGAGTGGGCGGCAAGGCTCGGTGCCTTCGCGCGACGGAGAGCCGAGCGGTCAGCGAGCGGAGCCTCGGTGTCGGGCGCGACGGCCGACGACTTGAAGCGAGTCGTTTCCAGGCTCGCCAAGCTCGGCAGCGAGCTTCGCCGTGCCCAGAGTTGGGGAGAAGTTGCAGCGTGGGCGGTCAAGGCCGTCGAGATGGTGGTCGAGCCCGGTGACGACCAGGACCGGCTGAGCGACGCAGTCGGCGAGCTTGCACACCTCGGGCCTCTCGAAGAGCTTTACTCGTCGGCTGCAGTCGCAAACGGTGCTGGGCTCGGTGGACCCGGCGCGCTCAGTGGACCCGGGCGCGGTGGACCGAGCCGATGGGAGATGCAGCTCGTATCGGCTTTCGGCTCCGCCCTCAGCAGCCCAGCAGGCAGCCACGGTCGCTTCGGCGCGGGCCCTGTCGTCGGGTCGATCACCGCGCTTGCAGGGATCGAGACCGATCTCCTGATCGTCGTCGGTGTCGGCGAAGGCGTGCTGCCGGCTCGCACGCCCGACGATCCACTGGTGACCGAGATCGAGCGGGAGGCCGTCCGCGCCCTCACGGAACGCGAACGCGTGGAGGACCGCGATCGCCGCACCACCCTGACCCTGTTGGCGGGAGCGCAGACCTCGGTCGCCACTTACCCCCGCGTTGCGAGGGGAGCGAGCCGACCGGCTTATCCGTCGCGCTGGTTGGCAGGCGACCTGTTCACCGGAGTCCGGGAGGAGGTCGCGTCATTCTCCGCCGCGGTGGCATCGGTCGCCGCGGGCGCCCTTCCCGCGGCCGACACGAGCGATCTCGAACTAGCGCTCATCAGAAGGGGCCTCGATGCGGGAGGACGGGTTAGGGACCTCGTCGTTGCCGAGCTCGGCGACCTCGCCCGGCGTCTCTCGGCGGAGCAAGAGCGGGGCGGCCTCGGCATCAGCCGGTTCGGGGGTCGAGTCGGACCGCTCCAGCAAGGCACGGCCGTTTTCACCGAAGTCATGTCGGCGACGCGCATGGAGAGCCTCGCGAGCTGCCCGCTGCAATTCATGCTCGCGCGCCTTGCTCATGTCGAGATCCTCGAGGCGCCCGATCGCCGCCACATGATCGAAGCAAAGGACCGGGGATCGCTCATCCACTCCGTGCTGGAGGACTTCGTCGAAGCGACCGTCATCGGCAATGACAGTTTCGACGGATGGGACGACGACGAGAGTCTCGGGACCCTGCGTGAGATCGCGGAGCGTCATTTCGAGGAGTACGAGAGCCAGGGGCTCACGGGGAAGGCCGTCTACTGGCGGATGGCGAAGGCGAGGACGCTCTCGGACCTAGAGCGCTTTGTTGCAATCGAGTCCCGCCGCCTGCGGACGAGCGGAGGGACTCCGGTAGCAACCGAGATGGCGTTCGGCTTCGGCGACGCCCCACCGGTCGTCATCGACGCCCGGGGCCGCGGCATGACCTTCCGGGGCAAGATCGACCGGATCGACGTGGAACCGGGTCCGGTCGTACGCGTCATCGACTACAAGTCCGGCAAGTCCAACTACTTCGCCGGGATCGAGAAGGACCCCCTCGACGGCGGGCGCCACCTGCAGCTGCCCATTTACGCGAAGGCGGCCCGGCCTGTCGTCCCAGACGAGGGGGCGTCGGTGATCGCCGAGTTCCGCTTCTGTTCGTCCGAGGGAGGATTCAAGACCGTCCCGGTCGAGCTCACGCCCGCGCTCGATGCTGAGCTCGACCGCGTCCTTGGCATCCTCGGCGACACGATCGAACGAGGGAACTTCCCGCCGAGGCCCGGCAACGGTGACGAACGGCAGCCGGCGAACTGCCGCCGTTGCGACTACGAGTCGATCTGCCGGCTCGATCGAGTGGCACTGTGGCAGCGGGCCACGGAAGACGAGACGATGAGCGAGTACGTCGAGCTCGTCGCTCGGCAGAAGGCGGCATCGTGACGAGCCTTCCGGTGCTGGTCGACGCGGCGGCCCGGCTGTCGATAGCAGCTGATCTCGACGCCACGCTGTTCGTCGAGGCGGGCGCAGGCTCGGGCAAGACGACAGAGCTCGTCAATCGGATCGTCGGCCTGGTCGCCACTGGCCGGGCGAAGATCACCGGGATCGCGGCCATCACGTTCACCGAGGCGGCGGCGGCGGAGCTGCGGATACGGGTCCGCCACGGCCTCGAGGCGTCCGAGGGTTCTCCGGATACGCCCCCCGACCGTCGGCAGCGTTGTGCGGAGGCGCTCGGGCGCATCGACGAGGCACCGATCTCGACGATCCACGGCTTTTGCCAGCGGATCCTGGCGGCGCACCCGATCGAGGCCGGGCTGCCGCCTCGTTTTGAGGTGCTCGACGAGGTCTCCGAGAGCATCGAGTGGCAACGGCGGTGGTCGGCTGAGCTCGACCTCCTCGCGACCAACGAGGAGATGGCAGAGCTGCTGTCACTTGGATGGATGCTCGACGTCCACGAACGCCGGGTCGAGGCGCTCGCCAAGGCCGTCGATCAGGAGTGGCACCGGTGCCGCGCCTCAATGCCCGACTTGCGGGCGACCCTGAACGAGATCGAGCGAGTGGCTGTGCAGGGAATAGACGAGCTGCAGCGCCTGATTGCGACAGCCACGGCCGCGCGTTCCATCTGCACCTCCGCCAAGGACCGGCTCCTCGTCCGTCTCGATCAACTCGCCGACCACAGCGACCGAGTCGCCTTGGCGAGAACATGGTCGGAAGCCGTGCCGCTACTCGTGGCGGACGCTTCACTGTTCGGGAACCCGGGAAAGCTCGGTCAGAGGGATGCGTGGGGAGGTGAGGCCGTAAAGGTGCGTCAGCTTGTCGGAGCGGTGGCGTTCACATACGAGGCGCTAATCCAACGGCTGTTCGATCTCGTCGTGGGGGCCCTCGCTCACTACTTCGAGGCGCGGGCGCACGTGGCGGCGATGGAGCGGCGAAGACGCGGACTCCTGACCTTCCACGACCTGCTCGTGCTCGCCCGCGACGTCCTTTTTGACAGCCCAGGGGTTCTCGTCGACGTCCAGGCTCGCTACAAGTACCTCCTCATCGACGAGTTCCAGGACACCGACCCCCTGCAGCTCGAGATCGCCCGGCTGATTGGCTCGCAAGCCGCGGCAGGCGCCGGGCCGGGAGCAGGTGGGCGCAAGTGGGCGGCTGGGAAGTGCTTCTTCGTGGGCGATCCGAAGCAGTCGATCTACCGTTTCCGGGGCGCCGACCTTGCCGCCTACGAGGTGGCACGTGAAGAGATCGTCGGTCAGGCGGCCACGCTGCTCACGTCGAACTTCCGCTCCGCGCCGGCGATCATCGACTTCGTGAACAAGTGCTTCGAGGAGCTTCTCGGGCGCCGCTTCCAGTCCCTCAACGCCGCACGGTCCGTTATGGCGGCTTCTGACTCCGCCGCGCCGTCCGCGTCCGGGGCTCTCGATGCGCCAGCCACCTCTCCGGTATCCGTCATCGGCGGGGAGATCCCCGACCGCCCGCTGCGCCGGGAACAGCGCCGGCTCGAGTCCGAGGACTGTTGCAGGGCGATCGAGATCGCCGTGCGTAGCGAGCGTTGGACGGTCGAGGACACCTCGACAGGTGCCACGAGACCGGCCCAGCTCCGCGACGTTGCGATCCTCGTGCCTCGCCGGACGGGGCTTGCGGAGCTCGAGGCGGCCCTCGATCAGCACGACATTGGGTACCGGGTCGAGAGCGCCTCGCTGATCTTCAAGAGCCAGGAGGTACGTGACGTCCTGGCTCTCGCCCGGGCGATCGACGAGCCGGGTGATCAGGCGGCGCTTGTCGCAACCCTGCGATCGCCGGCGTACTCGATCGGGGACGACGAGATCGTGGCTTTCGCCGGGGCGAACGGTGCCTGGACGATCGAGCGGCCCCCCCATCCGGAGGCCGTGGCGGCATCACCCCGGGTGGCAGACGCCCTTTCCGACATAGCCCGTCTGCGATCGACCCTCGCGACGCTGGGACCGATCGGGGCGCTCGCCAATGCCGTGCGGGAACGCCGTTTGCTCCAGGTCGCCTCTGACCGCCCTCATGCCCGTGAGGCTTGGAGGCGGATCCGCTATCTGGTCGACCGAGCGAGGGTTTTCGTGGACGCGAGCGGAGGCGGCTTGACTGAGTTCGCCGACTGGATCGACCGTCAGGTGCAAAGCGGGCTCCGTTCGTCGGAGTCCGTCGTGCCCGACGCCGACGAGGACGTAGTGCGGATTATGACTGTGCACGGTGCGAAGGGACTCGAGTTCCCGATCACGATCCTGTGCGGCTTCGGTACTAGTGACGAGACTTCGGGCGAATACGACACGATCCTGCGGCATCCGTCGGGCGGCACCGAGGTTCATTTCACCAAGTGCCTCCGTACCTCGGGTTACGAGGGGCTGGACGACGCCGAGCGCATCCTCGAGGCAGAGGAGGCCACCCGCCTTCTCTACGTCGCCACGACGAGAGCCCGTGATCACCTCGTGATCTGCGGCCACCACGTGACGCATGGCAAGCAGACCCTTGGCGAGCGTCTCCTCGAGGTGGCCAGCAGTATCGCGGGATCGTGGCGCCTGCTCCCGTCGGCTGCCGATGACGAGTCGGACGCGGCCGTGGTTGCGAGCGGCGGGACCGCACGAAGCCTCAGTCCGGACCAGAGCGCGAGTCCCACCGCCGGCTCTCGTAGCCTTGCGGGCATCGCTTCCATCACGACGTTGCCGGACTACGAGGCGTGGCGGGCCGACCGGATCCGGAACATCGAGCGTGCCAGCAGGCAGGCGAACGTGCGGGCGACCGAGGTCGGCACGCTGGCGCCCAGCGAGGCCGACGCCGACGCCGACGCGGACGCGGACGCCGCCGAGACGAGTCCCGAAGACGACAACGTTCTCCCCATCGGCAGGGCCAGGCTGCGCCGGGGCCACGGCGGGACCCAGGTCGGCCGGGCGGTCCACGCAACGCTCCAGTCGATCTCGTTGGCAGACGCCGTCGCCCTCGGTGCGATTGACGCTCCATCGGACCCCGGTGCGGCTGACCGCCTGCGGGCGATCGCCGAAGCGCAAGCCAGGGCCGAGCGCGTGGGCGACCGTGCGCACGACGTCGCCCGCCTCGCCCGGGCGGCGCTGACGAGCCCAGTCGTCCGCACGGCGTTCCGGAGCGGGACTGCCAGGCGCGAGACGTACGTGAGCACGTCGGTGGGGGGGATGGTCGTCGATGGTTACGTCGATCTTTGCTTCACGGAGGCTGACGGATCTCTCGTCGTGATCGACTACAAGACGGACTCGGTGCGCAACGCCGCAGAGGCGCGTGAGCGGGCCGAGCGCTACGAGCTCCAGGCCGCCACCTATGCGCTGGCGCTGAGCGAGGCGACCCGTCGCCCGGTCGCGAGATGCGTCCTCGTCTGGCTCTCGCCGCCCGCCCTGCCGATCGAGCACGAGCTATCAGGTCAGGCGCTCGCCGATCGCATCGCCGCTGTGCGCGAGATCGTCGGGGCGCTCTCGTCGTGATCAAGTACCTCGGCTCTAAACGCCGCCTCGTCCCCACCCTCGCCGCCATGGCCACCTCCGTCGGTGGTTCCAGTCACTCGAGTCGCCCGTCCGCCCTCGACCTGTTCTCGGGCACCGCCCGGGTAGCGATGGCGCTGAAGCATGCGGGCATGCGGGTCACCGCCGTCGACTCGGCCACCTACGCGCACGTGCTGGCGGAAACGTACGTCGCAACCGACGCGTGCCTGGTCGACATTGAGGAGCTGGCTGAAGTGCTCGCCTCGCTCGATCGCCTACCGGGGCGGGCCGGCTACGTGACGGACGTCTTCTGCGAGCAGTCGCGCTACTTCCACCCTGACAACGGGCGCCGCATCGACGCCATCCGCGACGCAATCGAAGAGGATTGGGCGGCCTCGCCCCTCTACTCGGTGCTCTTGACGAGCCTGCTCGAGGCGGCCGACAGGGTGGACTCGACGACCGGCCTGCAGATGGCCTATCTGAAGCAGTGGGCGCCCCGTGCGCTCCGCCCGCTCGAGCTGCGCGTGCCGGCACTCGTCGCCGGCCCCGGCGAGGCGGTTCTCGGCGACGCCTCGGTCCTGGCGGGGACGTTGGGCGCCTACGATCTCGCCTATCTGGACCCGCCTTACAACCAGCACCGCTACTTCGGGAACTACCATGTCTGGGAGACGCTCGTGCGCTGGGACGCCCCTGAGCACTACGGCGTCGCCTGCAAGCGGGTCGACTGCCGCGACGACGAGACTGCCAGCCGGTTCAATCGCCGCCGTGACATGCCGGTAGCTCTTGCCTCGGTCATCGCCGAGGTCGATTCGTCGCTCTTGCTCGTTTCCTACAACAACGAGTCATGGCTGAGCGCGGAGGATCTGGTGGGAATGTGCAGGGAGCGCCTGGAGCGGCGGTCGGTCGTATCGAGCGATCCGGCGGTGGCGATACTCGGCCTCGACCAGCCTCGCTACGTGGGCGCCCGCATCGGGATCCACAACCCGGCTGGGGAGAAGGTCGGCACGGTCTCGCACGTGCGCAATACTGAGCTCATCGTGGCGGCAGGACCGACCGACCTCGTCCGGAGAGCCGTCGAGGCTGGGCTAGTGGCAGCAGCGGCGTCTGGCCTGAGTGCTTCCGAGGTCCCGGTGGCGGCCGCCATGCTGCTCGACTGAGCGCGCCGCGACGCCGCGCCTTTGGAGGCTCAGCTCCCGAGCGCCGGGGGCCGCAAGTGCAGCCACACCCAGGCACCGTCGATCTGCACCGGCTCGCGGCCGAGTACCTCTGTCAGTATCTGAGCCAGGTATCGGGGCCGCTTGCCCGTGTTGAGCACCACGATGTCGGAGACCTTCCACGAGTCGATCTCGGCGCGGACCGATTGTGCGCGAGCGAGCGGGATCGACGGGCCGAGGAGTCCGATCTGGGCATCCTCGAACAGGATCGTCACCGGGCTCGCCGGCAGGCTCCCGACCGGGTTCGGTCCGCCCGATGGGACGAAGCCGTATCCCGCCACCATGTCGTACGGCCAGCCGGTGACCGCCTGCCAGATCATTGGGTCGGCGACGAACCCGTTCATCACGGGATAACCGAGGAGTATCGAACCTCGCGGCAGATGCGTGATCGCTGCCGAGCGGTAGACGGCTGGGACCGAGATCTGTCGGGTGGGGTACGGCACTTGCGCCCCCAACATCGGCGACGCGAGCGCGACGACCCCTATCCCCCCGGCCATGATCGCCGCGCCTGCTCGCCCGTTGTGAGGCAGTCGTGCGGACGGTGGCCGGGCGGCCAACCAGTCACGCAGGGCACCGAGCACGATCGCCAACGCGAGGCCGACCATCAGGTCGACGACGATCATGAATCTCACCGGTAGCAAATTCTCGAGAAACGGAACCCTCGTGATCAACCTGTCCGGCAACGGGATCCCGGTCCCGAGATGCGGGGTCAGGTGCAGCGAGCGGCCGGCGGCGAACACGAGGGCGATTGCAGCGAGGACGACGGCCAGGCGAAGAATGCTGCTCTTCACTCGCCAGACCCCGATGGCGATGAGCCCAAGAACCGGAAGCCCTACGTACGCGGCCCACACATGGGGGAATATCCCTCCTCCTCCCTTGGGCCAGACGAAGGCCTTCAGCCACACGAAGTAAAGCTCAGGAGAGGTGAAGATTGACCCCTTGTACCGGCCCGGCCCGAAGAAGAGCACATCTGCGGGCCATGCCAGAAGGACTCCCGACATGAGAGCGGCGAAGCCGAGGCCCGTAAGCACACGTCGCCACCTCGCCCGGATCTGATCGCGATGCACCGCTGCGAGGATCACGACGCCGATGCCTCCCAGCAGGACCACGCTCGCGAGCACTTCGAGCGACGTCAGCGCCTGTGCCACGAGCACGAGCCCGAGGAGGACGCCCCGCCAGATCGGCGAGCCGCGCTGAGAGACCACGAGGTCGTCGAGGAGCAAAAGGACGAGCGGCGGGAAGACAAGGGTCGTGACGTGCAAGTGGCCGTCGATGAGATCGTTCAGGACGAAGGGGGAGAAGCCGTAGAAGAGCCCGCCGAGCCACGCGCCGAACCCGAAGCTCGTGTAGCGGCGGAACACGAGGTACGCGACGAACGCGCTCGTGGCCGGTGCAAGGACAACGAGCACGTTGAAAGCGACGATCGGTCCGAAGATGATGGTGACAGGCGAGGCGACGAGGGCGGGGAACAGGATGCTCGAGTTCGCCACCAGGTTGATCCCCGCCGGAGCGAACATCGCGTGGCTGAGGAAGGGATCGAGCCCGGACCCGAGCGCGTGCGGTACCCACGCGAGGAACCAGATCTGCTGGGCAGGGTCACCCCAGCCTGTGGAGGTGATCGTGTGCGCGACGCCACCGGTCCACACGTGCCACCAGGCAAAGAGACCGACTGCAAGGAATGCGCAGGCAGCGGCCAGCAGCGACCCAGCGCGTCTCACGACGGACAACCGTACCGGTAGATCACGCGGCCTATCGCTAATCACTCGGCTACGGTCGAGCCGTGGGCAGGCAAGAGGGGGGTTCCCACTCCGGGGAGGAGCGACCCAGCGAGACGGCCGTGACCGGTCGCTACCTGCCGGGCCTTGACGGCCTTCGCGCGCTCGCGATCTTCGGGGTGTTCGCGTACCACCTCGGCTTCGGGTGGGCCTCGGGCGGGTACTTGGGCGTCGACTTGTTCTTCGTGCTCTCTGGCTTCTTGATTACGAGCCTGTTGGTCGAGGAGGGGCTGGAGCACGGGAGCATCACTTTCAATCGTTTCTGGGGTCGGCGAGCCCGGCGGTTGCTGCCCGGTCTGCTCGTAATGCTCGTCGCGGTCGTGGTGTTCGTTGCTCTCGCGAGCGGCGGCCTGCCGATCGACTGGCACGAGCTGAGGGACCAGGCTCTCGCCACTGTCGCCTACGTCGCGAACTGGCAGCTGTTGTTCTCCCACCAGTCCTACTTCGACCGCTTCGCCGTGCAGTCGCCGTTCAAGCACACCTGGTCTCTCGGGATCGAGGAGCAGTTCTACCTGGTCTGGCCGCTCGTGATCGCGGCGTTGTTGCGCCTCACGGGAGCGGTGACGCGGGGCCGATCGAGCTGGCGTCGTGCCGGCCTCGTCCTCACGGTCGGTGGCGCCCTTGCCTCCGCGTCGTGGATGGCCTGGCTATGGACGCACGGAGCCGGCGTCGACCGCGTCTACTACGGGACCGACACGCGTGCCTTCGACCTCCTCGTCGGCGCTGCCGTTGCGATGTGTGCTGCCGGCCTGCCGCAGCCCTCTGTGCGGGCTCGCCGGTTGTTGCACGTCGCGGCCGTCGGTGCTCTTGCCGTGCTCGCCGCGTGCTGGGTGACGGGAGGCCTGCCGGACACGAATCCGCGGCCATGGATGTTCGAAGGTGGCTTGCTGTTGTGTGCCGTGGCAGCCGGCGTACTCGTCGCCGATGTACGCCTCATCGAGCGGGGCCCGGTTGCGAGGGCTTTAGCCGTCGCCCCGATCAGGTACCTCGGCAAGATCTCGTACGGTTTATACCTCTGGCACTGGCCCGTGATCGTTGAGCTCACGCCTGCGCGTGCTCACGTGAGCGGCCTGGCGCTCGCCGGTCTGCAGGTGGTCGTGGCCCTCGGGCTTGCGGTTGCCAGCTTCCACGTGATCGAGCAACCGATACGCCACGGATGGCCGGCGTTGAGAGCGAATTGGCAGCGCGTGGCGCTCGTGCCGGTGTCGATGGTGGCTACTGCAGCCGCTGTGATGTTCGCAACCGTCCCACCGGCGGTGGCCACCGCGTCGTCAGGGCATGTCGTTGTCGTCACCCAGACGAAGCGGGACCAGGTCCCCGGCGCGGGCGGAGTCGTCGGCAAGCCGATCCTCCTCGGGTATGCCGTGTCGCACAAGCACCCGTTGCGGATCTTGCTCCTCGGCGACTCGGTCATGCTCTCGGAGTCGCCTGCCGTCGAGGCCCTCTTCGACTCGACCCATGCGGCGGTGGTGGAGAACCACTCGCAATGGGGTTTCGGGCTCACGACGCTCAAGGGTTGGCAGTCCCAGGTCTCGCAGTGGATCGCCCAGGCCAAGCCCCAGGTCGTAGTCGCCATGTGGAGTTGGGACAACGCTGCCCTTGCTGCTCACCCGGCGGCGTACACGGCCGAGCTCGAATCGTTTGTACGCCTCTTGCTCAAGCCCGGCAGTGGGGTGAAGGGCGTGATCTTCCAGCAGTTCCCCGCTCCGGGGACGGACCTTGTGAAGACGACCAACCAGCCTGACTACCCCGCCAGGGTGGCGAGCCTCATCAACCGATTCGACCGTCTCGCCGTCTCGCTGACCAAAGTCTTCCCGGGGCGGGTCATGTATGTACCGATCGGTAACGCAGTCCTTCTTGGCGGGCACTTCGCCACATGGCTGCCGCCCGAGGGCCGACCCGATGCCCGGAAGAACTTGTGGTTACGGGTCCGCCAGGTCGACAACGTCCACTTCTGCCCCGCCGGCGCCGCCCGCTACGCCGCCGCACTCCTGGCCGACCTCACGCCGATGTACCACCTCCCGCACCCGTCGGCGACGTGGCTGAAAGGGTCGTGGGTCCACAACTACCTCGCGTACCGCTACCCAGATGCCGGCGTCTGCCCCGACGACCACCCTTAGGAGCCAGCGCCCTTAGGCCGGCGCCTTTAGGCCGGCGCCCTTAGGCGTGGGCCGGTCCGCTGGGCAGCTGGTACCGTTCTCCGCCAGTATGGAGCCTCGCATCGGCATCCTCGTGGTTGCGTACAACGCGGCCGCCACGCTGGCAGAAGTGCTCGACAGGATCCCACCGGCCGTGCGCTCGCGTGTGGCCGACGTGCTCGTCTTCGACGATCACAGCGCGGATCCCACCTACCTCGTCGGGCTCGGTTACAAGTCGGTCACGGCCGACCTCCCGCTGACCGTGATACGCCATCCTCGCAACCTCGGGTACGGCGGCAACCAGAAGGCCGGATACCGCTGGGCGATCGACCACGGGCTCGACATCATCGTCCTGTTACACGGAGACGGTCAGTACGCCCCTGAGCGGATCGACGACGTAATCGCGCCTCTCGTGAACGACGAGGCCGACGCCGTGCTCGGCTCGCGCATGCTCGATGCCGGGGCTGCCCGGCGTGGCGGCATGCCGCTCTACAAGTACCTCGGGAACCGGATCCTCACGAAGGTCGAGAACGTCTCGGTCGGGACATCACTTTCCGAATGGCATTCGGGATATCGGGCCTATCGCGTGTCGTCCCTGGGCGGTATACCTTTTGAGAGAAACTCCGATGGTTTCGACTTCGACACCGAAATCATCATCCAGCTCGTAGAGGCGGAGCAGCGCATCATCGAAGTGCCGATCCCGACTTACTACGGGGACGAGATCTGTTACGTGAACGGACTGCGGTACGCCGGCGACGTGACGAAGGACGCGATGCGCTACCGCGCCCACAAGATGGGGTTCGGCTCGGGCGAATTGGCGTTCGCGAGCGAGGCGTACGAGTTCAAGGAGGGCGAGGAGACCTCGCACGCGATCCTCGAGCGCTGGCTGGCCGACACGCCGCCCTCGAAGGTGCTCGATCTCGGTTGCTCGAGCGGCGAGCTCGCGACGAGGCTGCGCAAGCTCGGCCATCACGTCACGGGCGTCGATTCGATCGAGCATCCGGGCGTGACCGAGGCAGTCGACGAGTTCGTGCTGGGCGATCTCTCGCAGGGACTGCCCGCCACCGTCACCGGTCCGTTCGACGTCGTGCTGGCGGCCGACGTGCTCGAGCACGTCCCACATCCGCACGAGGTCCTTTCCAATATCCGGCGAGTGCTCGCTCCGGGCGGTCGGGTCATGGTGAGTGTTCCGAACTTCGTCCACTGGTACCCGCGGCTGCGTGTCCTGTTCGGCTGGTTCGACTATGACCGGAGGGGGATACTTGACGCGGGGCATTTGCGTTTCTTTACATGGAAGAGCCTCGAGCGCCTGACCCGCCGGGAGGGATTCACGGTCGTCCGTCACCGGCCTGTCGGGCTGCCGATCGAAGTGTTCGATCGAGGTGGGGGCGCGGGAAAGCTCTCGTACCGCGCGAAGCGGGCCGTGTCCGCTCTCGACCGGTCTCTCGTGAAGGTACGGCCGAACCTGTTCGCCTACCAGTACGTGCTCGAGCTGGCGCCGGCGGCGGAGCTCCCGGCCGCGGACGAGTTGGCAGCGCCCGACCGCTGAGCGTCACGGAATGTTCGGGAGGCGCCGCGCGATGAAGTTGCAGATAGGTGTCCTGACTTCGCGCTGGACGACCTTCGATGGGTAGCGGGTAGCGACGGGGCCGCCGAGCGGGTTAGTGCCGACATAGATCGGCTGGTTCGAGCGCACGAAGTAGCCGAGCTCGAACTCGGTGTTGCCGTCGACGGTGACCGTCACCTCGTGCACGAGTGGATCTAGGACAGCGTCGACGAGGTGAGTGCCCGGGGTCTCTGAGAACGTCGAGCCGAGCACAAACTTCTGTCCCGGTGCCTGAAAGTAGTAACCGAACTGGTACTCGCCGTTGCTGGGCGATCGCAGGGCGAGGTACGCGCCTGCATTCGGCTTGCCGTTCACGAGGATCGGCCACCAGTGCGATGAGGCACGACGCGGGAAGCGAAGCTGTAGTCGGTAGTGGCCGCCCACCTCCGACCTCTCGACGGCGTCCCAGCCACTTCCCACCCCTGCCGATTCGTACAGCGCCGTGCAGCTGCCGACTATCGCGAGCGCGCCCGCCGGTGCCGGAGGGGGGAGGCTGCTCACCCGGACGACGTGCTGAGCCGGGTTTCCGAACAACGACTCGTCCAGGTGCTGTTGGAAAGCGACGAAACCGGCCCGCACCGAAAGCGGCACAGCCGGCCGCAACTCTCGCTGATAGACGAGGGAAAGCCCGAAGTTCGACCAGAGGCCCGCGACGGCGACGAGCGTTAACCCAAGAGCGGGGGCGAACCGCCACAGCGGTCTCGTCTTCCGGAAAAAGCGCACGGTGAGGTGCACGCCCGCCAGGGCACCGAGAATGATCAGCGGCGTGAAATCCGCCAGGTAGCGGTTGGCGATGAATGCGATCGTGAGCACGCCGGCGGTTCCTACGAGAGCGCCGAGGATCGGGATCCGGAGCGCGCGTTCGGTGGCGGCGGGGCTCGCGAGTGGCGCCGGGGCAAGGCCTGGCTCCGTTGCTGCGCCGGCGGTTGGAGCCGCTGCGGCGGCTGCGGCTGACTCGGGCGTCGGCGCTCCCGCCATTGCTCGGCGCCTGCGGGCTGGCAGGAAGACGCCGACGATGCCGATGAGCCCTGTGAGCGCGAGAGCCGGCATCGTTGCCGGGATGCTCGAGGCCCAGTCGCGATCGTCGTAACGGACGTGGCCGATCAGGCGGGCAGCGTCGGGGAACATGACCCATGGGAAGAGCCGGGTGAACTTGATCGCGTCTGGGCCGAAGTAGGCGACGAGTGCCGTTGGGATGTACTTGAGGCCGAACAGGCTGCCGCCGTTAGCCTTGAGAACGGCCCGGCGATGCGCGCTGATCATGGTGTCGACCTGCTTGTCGAGAGGCAGGCTGAACAAGGTGCCGAACTTGATTTCGTTGATGATCGCGTAGCTGACAATCGGAACGAGCACGCACGCGAGAAGGAGCGCGCCGACCCTGAGCGACGGGATCGGTAAGGCGGCCGGGGTTGGAGGCGCGGGCTGGGTGGCGGTCGGGTCCTGTGCGGTGGTCGCGGTCGCTCCCGGCGCGGTGACGGTGGCCGGCCGAAGCCCGAGCCCGAGCCACGAGGCGACATGGTGCCCGCCGAGCTGGCGCGGGGCCGAAGCAAGGATCCACACGAACGCCGTCAGGCCGAGCGCTGCCACCGGGCCTGCGCCGACCGAGCCCCGGGTGAGGATGGACAGCGTCGCGAACAGGCCCGCAAAGATGGCAGAGAGCGGTCTTCCTTTCACCAAGAAACCCACGAGGAAGTCGAACGAACCGAGTGCCAGCGCGGCACCCCAGATCTCGGCCTCGTGGTAGACGAACGGGTCACTTGCAAGGAAGAACAGGTTCGATCCGACGCCGACCATCACCATGACGGCCGCGGCGATAAGAGTCTCGGTGCGCGAGACAGGCCGGTCGCCCGCGACGAGACCACGGATCTTCCACCCGAGTCGCGCTGTGAAGAAGAGAGCCACGACGAAGGCGAGCAGCATCGAGACCTCGGTGAGCCGCCCGTCGAAACGGTGGGTGAGCAACAGCACAGGCATCCGCAGGACCGCTGGGACAGGCCCGTAGTACATGTATGCCTCGTGGTGCTCGATGATTCCTTCGATCGCCAGCACCTTCGGCGGCATGTTCCAATGACCGGCGAGCAGAGCGCGAGCCTGGACGTCGTAGAAATCCGTGTTGAGTCCGCTCTGGAAGAAGTTCCACGTACCGTCTGTGATCATCCACGCAAAAGTGGCAATGGCGAGGCCCGAGCCGGCGACACAGCCGCTGTAGTAGCGCCGGCGGGACCGGCGCGGATCGAGATCGGTCGTCATGTCAGCGCGTCCCGGCCGGGTGCCAGCGCGCGACCGCGGTGCCGTGCGGGCCGAGACTCAGCTCGAGCACGGCTCCCTGAGCCGGAGCGAGATACGCCGGGCCGAGCGCGGTGTCTGCAGTGCCAGCCACCCTCGCCGGGTACCCCTCGGTCGTGAGCAGGTAAGCGACGGACTGATCGATCGCGCCATGCAGGATCGCGACGCCACCAACCATCTCGACCGCGAATGGCCGGAGCGACCCGCTGTTGCTCTCAGCAGCGACCACGGCGGTCGCATTGGGCAGCACCCGGTGGGCGAACTGGATGGGCGTCCACCCGAGGAGCGACAGCGGGCTCGAGGCAAGCGGGCGCTCCAGCAGCCCGAGCTCGGTGCCCGAGACAGCGAGGACAACAGCGACGAGACCGGTCACCCACGCGGGAATGCGCCGATCGCGCCGTCGCGAGGTCTCGTCAGCTGGCGCGGCGGAGTGCCGCGCCCGCTCGACGACCCCGGCGATCACCGACCAGATCGCGATCGCATAGGTCGCGAGTATCGCCATTCCGACCGGCCACAGCGGGAAGTACAGGTAGTAGTCGAGATATGCTGCCTGTTGGATGGCCACCGAGCCGAGGGTCCATGCGACCGCGAAGCCGGCAACCGTCGCTATCGCTGCCAATGCCGCCAGCCCGCGCCGGTCCGCGAACCACGCGCTGATGGCGATCGCCCCGCACAAGCAGAGCGACGTCAGGCCCCAACTCGACGAATGATCGTAGATCAGGGACTCGAACGACTGATATCTCGAAACAGTGCTGATGATCGGCACGTGCACCCACCACGAGGGCGGCAGGCTCGTTGCCGCCGCGATACCGCGCAGCCCCACTCGGATGCCGAGAGCTCGTCCTTCGTGATCGAGGTTGCTAGCGAGCGCGCTCCAGTTGCCAGGGTGGCCGGTCAGTTGCTGTACAAGGGGCGCGAGGAAGCATGCGACGCCTACGCCGACGGCAACGCCGAGCGGCCAGAGCGGAAAGCGCTTGAGCTCGGCGACGCCGAGCAAGATGCCGGTCGCGAGCGCGCCCGCGACCGGCACGACGAATGACATATGGCACTGGGCGGCGAGGCTGGCGGTTCCGACGGCCACCGGTAACCAGCCGAAGCGCCCGCGGGCGACGGCGAGCGCGCCGGTCAGTGTCGCGGCGAAGGCGTAGACACCGATCGAAGGGTTCCAGGCGAGGTTCACCGTCGACTGGATGAGAGTGCCGGTCATTATGGCGAGGCCGAGGGCCGTGAGCGCGCCCGCAATCTGGCCGCCCGCGGCCCAGGCTGCCTCTATAGCGACGGCGGCAAGCACCGCTATCACCACCACCGAGCCCCACAAGAGGCCATGCAGCGGGTCGATGTGAACGGGGATCGCGAGCAAGAAGTACTGGAGCGGCCCGAGGTCGAACGAGGTGTGCCCACCGCCGGTGGAGATCTGAGTGAATTGTCCGTCGAGGGGCACGGGCCCCGAGAACACGCTCCACGAGCGCCACGCAATGACAGCGTCGTCGCTCGTCGGCAGCCAACCCTTTGAGATCTGCAGCGCGGCGACGACGATGATGGGCACCTCCGCCACGAGGTGAGCTACGACTCGGAGAACGACGCGAGCCGTAGCCCTGGCGGGCCGCCGAGGCTCATCAAGAAATGACCGAAACGAAACGGGGACGGTCGTATCGGTAACCTCTCGGCTCGGGCGGTCGGGGGTCATCGCTCTGACACCCAGGCGAGAATGGACATCGGGAAGGTGCGCGCGACCTCACGGACTTTCCAGCGGCCGTGCCCGAGATCGATCAGCTCGTAGACGGTGGCACGGCTAGGTGGCGAGGCGTCCGAGCCGAGGTGGGGTCCCATCGGAGGGAGCACGCGTGCGTCGACGCCGGAGACCTTGAGCTCGTAGCCGACGGCCTCGGTGAGCGCCCACGTGGGAAGGCCGTTCGGCAGCAGGTGATCGGCAGGTTCGACGACCAACGGGCCGTGAGCGCCGGAGCGCTCGATGGTTGTCGCGATCGGGCCCACCGCACGAGCCACCTCCCATCCCCCGATGATCGCGTCCGAATGCGGCAGGTCCGGAACAAGCGAGGTGACCGACCAGGCCCCGGCCGCCGCTAGGCCGGCGACGGCCATGACGCCTGCGCCCCGCGCAACGCGGGCCACCCCGTCGGTCGAGCGCGCCTTCGCGAGACCACGACAAAGCTCCACGATCCCCCATACGATCGCCGCATCGAGCACCATCCCGACGGGCCACAACGCAACGTCGCCGTAGGTCAAGATCGCTGTCTGGGAAGTCGCGATCGAGCCCATCGTCCAGGCGAGAGCGAGGCCCGAGATCGAAGCGATACACGCCAGGCCGCCGAGACCCGTCCGCCGCGTGAGCAGGGCGACCACGCCGATCACGAGCGAGACGATGATGAGAACCAGGCCGGTCGCTGACGACCCGATCAAAAGCGCCGACATGAACCGCTCGTCCGGCGCGAGCGTCCCGATCGGGGGCACCGGGTGAGTCCAGGCTGGCCAGATGCCGGCGGCCCGCCCGATCGCTTGCAGCCCGCTCGAGATGCCGCGGCTCTGGCCCTGGTGGGCGAGGTTGCGCAGGAGCGCCGTCACGTTGCCCGGATGGTCGGCCAGCTGCTCGATAGCGGTCGGTAGCAGGCTCAACACGCCAACGACCACGCCGGCAGCCAGGCTCACAAGCGAGGGCCGCCAGACTGCCGCCCCCGCTCCGGCCGCCCGCCCCGCCCCGCCCGTCGCCCCCGCCGGCTGGGCCGGCGGC
>PLDN01000073.1 GCA_003136185.1 Acidimicrobiaceae bacterium
GGGCGGCCGATGGCGGAGCGGCTGCAACTGGAGCAACGGGGGCGGACGTCCTCGAGGCGCTGCGGTAGTCGGCGAAGAACTCCCGCCAACTCTCGGTTACCGAGTTCGGGTCGGCGAGATAGTCCTCGTACATCTCTTCTACCAGCCAGGCGTTCGCTCCGAACGCGCCGGCTGCACCCTCTCGTAATGAATCCGTCGGCACTCTTCTGATCCTACCGCTCGCTCTCTCAGGCTCTCTCCGGAGCCAGCTCCCGATAGCGTGCAGACGTGACAATCGGTCCGGTAGCGACACGGGTGGTGCTACGGCCCGTCGAACCCGGTAACGCAGTGGAATGTGGTCACTGCGGCAAGCCGATCAAGTTCTCAGCTCGCGCGAAGCCTCGTCAGGTGATCGCGAACATCTACGAGGACGCCACCTGGCAACGGGTCGAGCACTTCCACGAGGAGTGTTACGAAGAGATCGGCAAGCCTTACGGAGAGGCCGCCCAGCTCGAGTGGAGACGATGACAGCTCGGCTGCTAACACAGTCTCCATGAGCCAAGATGCACTCTTCGTCGACGACCTCCCGTCCGATGCCGGAGACGACGCACCTCTCGTGGTTCTCGTGCACGGGACGATGGATCGCCACTCGAGCTTCGCGCGGGTCAGATCGCGTCTCATGGCCTCATGCCACGTGGTCTCTTACGACCGGAGGGGGTACGGCGCCTCGCGCGAGGCCACCCCGCCCGCCCACGGCATGGAGGATCACTCGGCGGACCTCGAGAGGGTGGTCGCCGGGCGCAGGTGCGTTCTCGTCGGGCACAGCTACGGCGGCACGGTCGTTCTCACCTTCGCCGCCCGCCACCCGGAGCTTGCCTCGGCGATAGTCGTGTACGAGCCGCCACTTGCCTGGCTCGACAGCTGGCCGAGCCATAACGGGCCCCGCGACGCGCCCTTCGAGGGAGTGACGTCCGAGGAGGCGGCCGAGGGCTTCGTGCGGAGGATTGTCGGCGAGCACCGCTACGATCGCCTTCCGCTCAAGACGCGCGAGGACCTCATGAAAGATGGCGACGCGCTCATCGCCGAGCTGACCGCGATCCGCAGCGATCCGCCGCCTTTCGAGCTGGCGCAGGTGACGACGCCTGTGCTCGTCGCTCGGGGCGAGCACACCGCCCGCCGTCACCTCGAATCCACACAGCTCCTCGTCGACCGGCTGCCCGCTGCCTCACTGCGCGTAATCGCCGGCGCAGGCCACGGAGGCCACCAGAGTCACCCGAACGAGTTCTCCGCTCTCGTGCTCGAAGCGGTCGCACTCTCGGAGGCGACATCGGGCGAACGCTCGCCTACGTAGACTCGAGGCGTGCGAGTCCTCCTCACCGGTGCGACGGGCTTCATAGGCAAGTCGGTCGCCGCGCGGTTGAAAGAGCGGGGCGACATCGTGGTGCCGGTCACCCGTCGCCCCACATCGCCGGGGGAAGTCGGGATCGATCTTCAGGCGGGCCGCCTCGACACGTCGCGCCTTCCTGGTGGCACCTTGGAGGGAATTGACGCCTCGATTCACCTCGCGGGCGAGCCAATCATCGGCCGGTGGACCGCTAGGAAGTCCGAGGCGATCCGCTCGAGCCGGATCGCCATCGGTGACCTCGTCGCCCGCAGCCTCCTGCCCCTCGAACGCCGTCCCCTCGTGCACGTCACCGGCTCTGCCATCGGCATCTACGGCAACCGAGGCGAGGAGCCACTGGACGAGTCGAGCGAGCTCGGATCTGGCTTCCTGGCTGACCTCTGCCGTGCCTGGGAGGCAGCCGCCGCGCCTGCGACCGAAGCGGGTATCCGCACTGTCGCTGTCCGAACAGGCATCGTTCTCGGGCGAGGAGGAGCGCTGGCGCCGCAGCTGAGGCTGTTCAAGCTCGGGCTTGGCGGGCGGCTCGGAGATGGTCGTCAATGGCTGAGCTGGATCTCTCTTAGCGACGAAGTGTCAGCCATCGTCCGCGCGCTCGACGACGACTCGCTCTTTGGACCGATCAATGCCACAGCGCCGAATCCTGTCCGCAACAGCGAGTTCACTTCTGGCCTCGCGACGGCAGTTCACCGGAAGGCTCGTCTCGCGGTTCCTGGCGGTGCACTGAAGCTGGCCCTCGGGAGTGGGCCGGCAGAGGAGATGTTGCTTGCCAGCCAGCGCGTCGTGCCGAGACGGTTACTCGACTCTGGATTCTCGTTCAGTCACGAGACCGTCGAAGACGCCCTGCGCGCCGTCGTCGGTTGATCTTTCGACGCCACCTGGCAACGGGCAATACGCTCTCTCGTGCTGTCGCCCGGGGGAGAGGATGCTCGATGACTAACTGGAACTTCGCAGACGCGTGGGAGGTCGCTGCGGAAGTACGCGGCGACACCCGGGCGCTCCTGCACGACTCCCATGAGCGATCCTGGGCTGAATTCGATCGACGCGCCGCAGGTGTGGCGAAGACGCTGCTCGCTGGCGGTCTCGGCCACCAAGCGAAGGTTGCCCAGTACCTCTACAACTGCAACGAGTACCTCGAGGCTCTTTTCGGGGCCGAGAAGGCCTCGATGATCCCGGTGAACACCAACTACCGCTACACCGACAAGGAACTCACGTACATCTGGGACAACGCCGATGCGCAAGCCGTGATCTTCCACGGGAGCTTCACAAAGAACGTCGAGCGCGTGCGGTCCCTCGTCCCGAACGTAAAGCTGTGGTTGCACGTCGACGACGGCGGCGACCCTTGTCCGGATTGGGCAATGCCCTTCGAGGAGGCGGCCAACGCCCTCGGCCCGGACGAAGACCCGCACATCACCGGGCAAACTCCCCGCTCCGGTGACGACCTCTACTTCCTCTACACCGGCGGGACGACCGGTACGCCGAAGGGCGTCATGTGGCGCCAAGACGACCTCTTCGCAGTGCTGAACGGTGGCAGCCCCTTGCCGCTCCCCGAGGACGCCGGCCTCGAGGGAGTTCGCAACATGCTCGTCGCTCTCAGTGCCTCTCCCCCAGTCGTACTCCCCGCCTGCCCGCTCATGCACGGCACCGGCGCGTTCACCGCCTTCAGCTGCCTGATGCTCGGCGGTTGTGTCGTGACGTTGCCGGGCCGAGGTTTTGACGCGGAACTGCTCCTCGACACAGTGCAACGCGAGAAGGTGAATCTCGTCACGATCGTCGGCGACTCATTCGCCAAGCCGATATTGCGCGCACTCGACGCAAACCCGGGCCGCTTCGACCTGTCGAGCCTCCTCGGCTTCCTCTCCTCGGGCGTGATGTGGAGCGAAGAGACCAAGCAGGGCTTTCATCGTCACAATCCCAACATGCTCCTCATCGACTCGTTCGGGTCGTCCGAGGCGATCGGCATGGGCAACTCTGTCTCGACGGCCGGAGCCGAAGCACATACCGCCTCGTTCCAGCTGGGCGAGGCAGCGAAGGTCATCGACGACGACTGCAACGACATCGTCCCGGGGTCAGGGCAACCGGGGCGGATCGCGCTNNTAGTCGAAGCCGACGGCTCGCTGCAGCTCCTCGGGCGCGGTTCGGTCTCGATCAACACGGGAGGTGAGAAGGTCTTCCCCGAGGAGGTGGAGGAAGTCCTTAAGACTCACCAGGCGGTGGCGGACGCGGTTGCGGTCGGCATACCTGATGAACGTTTCGGAGAGGCCATCACCGCCGTCGTCGAGCTGTCGCCCGGTGCCGAGGCGGCTGAGGAGGAGCTGATCGGCCACGTGAAGGGCCAAATCGCCAGCTTCAAGGCGCCGCGCCGAGTCGTATTCGTCGACGCCATCGGGCGCTCTCCTGCCGGGAAAGTCGACTACAAGATGCTGCGGGCACTCGCGATGGAGCGGCTGGGCGTCACCGCTTAACGATCGGCTGTCACGCGCGCAGGCGAGAGCGTGTCACGCTTTCGGGGGAACGGCGTTGGAGAGAGTATGACAGGACCGGCCGGCGACGAGATGACGGGTGACCCCGAACTCGCTGCTCGCGAAAGCTCGAGTGCTCGCCCGCCACAGAACCACCACCTGAAGCTCGCTGCGCGGAAGAGCTCGACCGTGTCCGCCAAACCCAAGGGTTCCCAGCGACCGAGCACCGGCGCACCCACGCCGACGCTCAGCTCAGCTCAGCTCAGGGGTGGTTAGCCCCACTGCGCCGTACCTGATCGTTCACCTCGTAGTAGGCGTCGATCGACTCGCCGGCGTCCCCCCAGAAACCACCGATGACGTCGTACTCCATCTGCCCTGCCGACACGAAGTGGTTGTTGACGTCTGTGATCTCGAGCTCGCCCCGACCGGACGGCTCGAGTGTCGGGATCACCTCGAAGACCGATGAGTCGTAGAGGTAGATCCCGGTCACGCAGTAGGTGGAGGGAGGATCGATGGGTTTCTCGACGATTCTCGTGAGGCGACCTTCGCCGTCGAACTCGGGCACGCCGAGATGGCGGAGGTGCGCCGGATCGCTGATCTCGGCGAGAAGAAGCCGTGCGCCGGACGATTGCTCGGCGAAGCGCTCGACCGAGGGCCGGATGGAACGCTCGACGATGTTGTCCGCCAACATGACGCAAACCGAGTCGCGACCGACGAAGTGCTCAGCCAGACCGAGTGCCTCGGCGATGCCGCCTGGGCGGTCCTGGTAGCCGTAGACGAGCAGGTCCAGGCCGTGCTCGCGGCCGTTCGAGAGCAGCCGGAGGAACTCGCCGGCATGCGTGCCGCCGGTCACGACCATGATCTCGGTGATGCCGGCCTGCACCAACGCCTCGATGCCGTAGCTGATCATCGGGCGGTCGCCGATCGGCAGCAGGTGCTTGTTCGTGATCCGGGTGAGGGGGAACAGGCGGCTGCCTGTGCCGCCGGCGAGCAGAACACCCTTCACGGGCGGGCAGCGTACCTTGTCGTCCGGCTGGGGCGCTCCGTCATACGGTCAAGAAACGCCGCACGGCCACCGCGGAACCCACCACGCCCACGACCATCCCGACGATGACAACGAGGATCTCCGTCACGATCACGTCGTGACCGGGCACGACTGCGGACTGGAACTCGGAGAAACGATGCAACAGCGTGCGTATCCCGATATCACCCAGGAGCACGATGCCGACGGCGACGACTGCGCCCAGAAGACCCTGCACGAGTCCCTCGACCATGAACGGCAACCGGATGAACCAGGCCGTCGCGCCGACCAGTCGCATGACGGCCACCTCCCGGCGTCTGGCGAATATCGCCATCCGGATTGCCATCAGTATGAGCACGACGGCCGACATCAGTAACACAACCGCGATCGTGAACAACACGACCTGCAGCACATTCGACAGAGCGATCAGCGTGCGGATCGACTGCGCTGGGAACGTGACCTCGTAGACGCCGGCCTGAGTGTTGAACAGATTGGCGACAGCCGATGCGTCCTTCGGGTGCACGAGCGTGCACTGGAACACCGGAGGTGTCGTGGCCGGAGTCAGCACCTTGATGATCGAGGGCTGGCTCTTGAACAGTGCCACCATCTGCTCGTAGGACTGCTGGTGGTTGAGGTAGTTGCAGCGCTTGATCTGGGACGTCTCGCGCGCCGTCGTCTGAATGGCATTGGTGTCGCCGAGCGGCGCTGTCGGTTTCATGAAGATCTGCAGATCCACGTTGTCGCCGAGCGCGGCGAGCTGGCTGTTCACCGACTGGCGAAGCAAGAGTGCTGTCCCAACGAGGGAGAGCGAGACGCCGACGGTCAAGATTGCGGCAAGCGCCATGAGACGGTTGCGCCACAAGTTCGAGGCCGTCTCGCGAACGACGTATCCGGCGGAGATCGGCATCAGTGGGCCCTCTTGCGGTGTCTCGGACCGAGGGCATCTGTCCCGGTGCTCAGGCGATCGGCCGCCGCAGAGATCGCGGAAACCGCCGGGATGCCACGGGTCGTGGACGAGGACGAGTCGAGTCCGTAGATGCCGCGGACCTGGTCACGGATCACGTGACCACGCTCGATCTCGATCACGCGCCGGCGCATCATGTCGACGATGGACGCGTCGTGGGTGGCCATCAGCACTGTCGTGCCGGTCCGGTTGATCCGGTCCAGCAAGCCCATGATCCCCTGGCTCGTCGTGGGATCGAGGTTTCCGGTCGGCTCGTCGGCGAGAAGGATGAGAGGCCGGTTGACGAATGCGCGGGCGATAGCGACCCGCTGCTGCTCGCCTCCGGAGAGCTCGTCGGGCAGTCGCTTCGACTTCTGACCGAGTCCGACGAGGTCCAGCACTTGTGGCACTTGGGCTGAGATCACCTGGCGCGGGCGCCCGATCACCTCGAGCGCGAATGCGACGTTCTCGAAGACGGTCTTGTTCGGCAACAGCCGGAAGTCCTGGAACACGCAGCCGAGATTCCGCCGCAGATAAGGCACGCGCCAGTTCGAGAGCGCGTCGATCTCGCGGCCCGCCACCCAGATCTGGCCCGAGTCGATTCGCTCCTCACGCAGCAAGAGCTTGAGCAGCGTCGTCTTTCCCGAGCCCGAGGCCCCGACGACGAAGACGAATTCGCCCTTCGAGATATCGATGGAGATGTTGGAGAGGGCCGTGACCGAGCCCTTGTATGTCTTGGTGACGTTGTCGAAACGGATCATGATTCGCTCGTTCTAGGGGCCGATTGCAACCGCCGAGGCAACGGCGACGACGGTAGCAGCCCATACTCATTACGGACCCGTGACACTGGCGTCACAATCACTGGGTGCCGTGCTCTCGGCGGTAGCGGAGGAAAGCGACAATTAGGTCGTCGAGGTCGCCGTCGAGCACAGCTTCGACGTTGCCGGTCTCATAGCCCGACCGAAGGTCCTTTACGAGCTGGTATGGCGCCATGACGTAGGAGCGGATCTGACTCCCCCACGTCACGTCGGTCTGGGGCCCCGTCAACTCGCTCATCTCCGCCCGGCGCTCAGCGCGCTGGAGCGCCGCAAGCTTGGCGGCAAGGATCTGCATCGCTTTCGCCTTGTTCTGGTGCTGGCTGCGCTCGTTCTGGCAGGAGACCACGACCCCGGTCGGCAGGTGCGTGATCCGCACGGCCGAGTCGGTCACGTTCACGTGCTGGCCACCCGCACCGGACGACCGGTAGGTGTCGATTCGCAGGTCCTTCTCGTCAATCTCGACCTCATCGGTGAGGTCGTCGATGAACGGCGTCGCTTCCATCGAGGCGAAGCTCGTCTGACGGCGGTGCTGGGAGTCGAACGGCGACATCCGCACGAGTCTGTGGACTCCCCGCTCGGCCGAGAGCAAGCCGTAGGAATGGCGTCCCTTCACTATGAAAGTGGCAGACAGGATGCCCGCTTCCTGGCCCGGGGAGACTTCGTCGACCTCGACCTCGAGACCACGCCGTTCCGCCCACCGCTGGTACATCCGGAGCATCATCTCGGCCCAGTCCTGCGCGTCGGTGCCGCCGGCGCCCGCGTGGATCTCGCAGACGGCGTCGCGCTCGTCGAATTCCCCCGCGAACAAGCTGCGAAGCTCGAGGTTGTCGAGGGCCTTCGAGAGCGAGGCGACCGACTCGGTCAGCTCCTCTGTCATCTCTGCGACCGCTTCGTCGCCTTCGTCGAGTGCGAGCGACCACAGCACTTCGGCATCGCTCATGCGCGTCTCGAGCCCGGCGAGCAGGTCGACATCGGCCTTCGCCCTGCCGTACTCGGCGGTCACCTTGCGGGCGTGGTCGGGATCAGACCAAAGGTCGGGATCGCCGACCTCGATCTCGAGCTTCTCCAGCTTCGCGGTCAGATCATCGAAACGGAGGTACGCCTTGGCGGCATCCAACCGAGTCCGGAGCGAAGCGAGCTCCTCCCCGAACTCCGGGCGCGTCGGGTTACCAGTCTCCTCTGCCATGAGTCAGACCGCACCGTGACAAAGCTTGAACTTCCGCCCACTGCCACACCAGCACGGGTCGTTGCGGCCCACCTTCTGCTGCTTGTCGGGCACTCCGGCCACGGCCCCGTTTCCTCCGGCCGCAGAGGGCTGGCCCTGGGGCTGGCGTTGGGGCTGGCGTTGGCTCGTCTGGCCCTGCGGCTGGGGCCGAGCTTGGCTCGCCTGGCCCTGGGCTCGGCCCGGCGGCGCCGCCGCCTGCTGACCCTGGGGCTGGCGTTGGCCCTGCCTGGCCGCCTGACCCTGCGCTTCAGGCGCGGGTGCAGCCGCCGCCATCGGCGTCGGTGCAGCGGCAGCGGCGCCCGCTCCGGCCCCGGCGCCCGCGCGACCAGGACCCTCGACGATGGTCGTCGGAGCAGCGTCGAGCGGGTCCGCCGCCGCGGTGTACGCAGCGCCCTCGAGCGCAGGCGTCTCACCCGCAGATTCCGCATCTTCGCCAGTCTCTTCTGCGACGACCTGCGCGTGCATCACATACTGCAAGTAGTCGTCGTCGATGCCGGCCCAGAGCTGCTCGAACATCTCATAGCCCTCGCGCTGCCAGGCGTTGAGCGGGTCCGTCTGGGCGATCCCGCGGAGGTGGATGCCCTCACGCAGGTAGTCCATCTCGACGAGGTGCTGCCGCCAGCGCTGGTCGATGATCGACAACATGATGTTGCGCTCCAGCTGGCGTGCAGTCTCGAGGCCGCCCGGGAACGTCGTCTCGCGCTCCTCGTAGTACTCGAATGCCTCCGTGAGCAACGACTCGGTGATCTGCTGGGTGCTGACGGCCTGCTCGAGGTCCTCGGCCGTGAACTTCGTCGGGTAGTACTTCGCCACCTCGACGACGAGCCGACCGAGATCCCACTCCTCTGAGAACTCGTTCGGGAGGCAGTCCTGCACGATCCTGCCGATGGCCGAGGTCAAAAGGTCCTCGGTGAACTGGCGAAGGTCGGAGCCGTCGATCACCTGCAGGCGCCGGCCGTATACAGCCTTGCGCTGCTCGTTGTAGACCTCGTCGTACTTGAGGAGGTCCTTTCGGACTTCGGCGTTCTTTGCTTCCACAGTGTGCTGCGCCCGCTCGATTGCCCGCGTCACCATGCGGGTCTCGATCGGGACGTCCTCGGGGAGCGCCCGCTCCATGACCCAGTTGACAGCGCCAGTCGCAAACAGCTGCATCAGCTCGTCCTCGAGAGACAGAAAGAAACGGCTCTCCCCCGGGTCACCCTGCCTTCCCGCACGCCCACGCAGCTGGTTGTCGATACGGCGGCTCTCGTGCCGTTCACTTCCTAGGACATACAGCCCTCCGAGGCCACGAACCTCGTCGCCCTCCGCGGCGCACTGCTCGGTGAACTTCGCCAGCAGCTCCTGATGGACGGCCTTGCCCTCGTCGCTTTCTAGATCGAGTCCGCGGGCGACGATCTCGTCGCGCGCAAGGCCTTCAGGATTGCCCCCGAGCAAGATGTCGACGCCTCGACCGGCCATGTTGGTGGCGACCGTGACGGTGTGAAGTCGGCCGGCCTGGGCGACGATCGTCGCCTCCCTCGCGTGCTGCTTGGCGTTGAGGACGTTGTGAGGAACGCCCTTTTTCTCGAGCAGCCGCGAAAGGTGCTCAGACCGCTCGACCGATGCCGTGCCGACGAGCACCGGCTGGCCGGTCTCGTAGCGCTCGTACAGGTCGTCGACTACAGCGCCGAACTTGGCCTCTTCTGTCTTATAGATGAGATCGGCCTCGTCGTTGCGAATCATCGGGACGTTGGTCGGGATCGGCACGACGTGCAGGTTGTAGGTGGAGGCGAACTCGGCGGCCTCGGTCTCGGCCGTACCTGTCATCCCGGCGAGCTTCTCGTACATCCGGAAGTAGTTCTGCAACGTGACGGTGGCCCAGGTGTGATTCTCGTCCTGGATCCGTACTCGTTCCTTTGCCTCGACCGCCTGGTGGAGGCCGTCGCTCCAGCGCCTGCCTTCCATGATGCGGCCGGTGAACTCGTCGACGATCTTCACCTCGCCATCTGCCACCAGGTACTCCTTGTCGCGGTGGTAGAGCTCCTTCGCCTCGATCGCCTTTTGCAACTGGTGCACGAGGTTGGCCGAGACGGCGTCGTAGAGGTTGTCCACTCCGAGCTGGCGCTCGACCTTGGCGATGCCCTCTTCGGTCGGGACGACGATGTGTTTCTCGAGGTCAACCTCGTAGTCCTCGTCCTGGCGGAGCGTCCGGGCGATCGATGCGAACTGGTAGTAGAGCTTGTTCGACTGGTCCGACGGACCCGAGATGATGAGCGGTGTCCGGGCTTCGTCGACAAGGATCGAGTCGACCTCGTCGACGATCGCGTAGACGTAGTCGCGCTGCACCATCTGCTCGCGGGACCAGGCCATGTTGTCCCGCAAGTAGTCGAAACCCATCTCGGTGTTCGTCCCGTAAGTGACGTCGCTGTGATACGCAGCTCGCTTCTGCTCGAAACTGTCGATGTCCGGCACCACCAGCCCGACCGAGATCCCGAGGAAGCGGTAGATCTGTCCCATCCAATCGGCGTGGAAGCGGGCGAGATAGTCGTTCACGGTGATGAGGTGGACACCTCGCCCAGTCAGCGAGTTCAGGTAAATCGGCAGCGTCGACACGAGGGTCTTCCCCTCACCGGTCTTCATCTCGGCGATGCCCCCGAAGTGAAGCGCCATTCCGCCCATGAGCTGGACGTCGAAGTGACGTTGCCCGATCGTGCGCTTGGCCGCCTCACGGACGACGGCGAACGACTCGACGAGCAGGTCGTTCAGGTCTTCGCCGTTTTCCAGCCGCTGACGGAACTCGATCGTCTTGCCGGCGAGCTCGTCGTCGCTCAAACCCTCGATCTCAGCCTCGAGGCCGTTGATGAGGGGAACGATCGTTTGCAGGCTGCGTACCTTCCGGCCCTCGCCGGCGCGCAGCACCTTCGAGAAGACGCTCACAACGTGCCAGTCTAGAGGGCGGCTGAGAGGTTCTTCGCCCAGCCTGGCCCTTCAGGCAGTGGCTGTCAGCCGGATCGGCGTACGGCGGCGCGGCACCGGTAGCTCCACGGTGAGCTGCGTGCCGGTCAAGTGGTGCGGAGCTGCCGAGTCGATCCGAACCGCCGCGAAGCTCCCGACGGGCACCTCCCCGTCTGCTGCGAAGTGGACGAGCTTGCCCTGCCTGGTTCGGCCCGTGAGCACGGCCGGGTTGCGCTTCGACGGCCCTTCGACCAGGGCTTCTTCCACGCGGCCGATGCGAGCCCGGTTCTTTGCGAGCGACGAACGCTCCAACACGACCTTCAACCGCTCGAAACGCTCGCCGATCACCCCCTCATCAACGAACCACTCCCGCATCTCCGCTGCGCGAGTGCCGGGCCGCGGGGAGAAGATGAACGTGTAGGCGCTGTCGTACTCGGCCTCGGCCACGACCTCGAGGGTGCGGTCGAATTCCTCATCGGTCTCGCCGGGGAAGCCGACGATTATGTCGGTCGTGACGGCCAGATCGTCGATGGCTGCGCGGGCCGCCGCCAGCCTTTCGAGGTAGCGCTCGGCGGTGTAACCCCGGCGCATCTCGGCAAGGACCCGGTCGCTGCCGGACTGGAGGGGAAGGTGTAACTGCTCGCAGACTGCCGCTGTCTCGGCCATGGCAGCGATCGTCTCAGGCCGCAGGTCCTTCGGGTGCGGGCTCGTGAAACGGATCCGCCGAATCCCGGGAACCGCTCCGACCGAGCGGAGCAGGTCGGCAAAGAGCGGGCGCCGTGCGCGCGATGTGCTCGACGCCCAAGTCGACCCCGCGAGGTGTATCGAGCCGGCGCTGGCGCTCGTGCTGGCGTTGGTGCTCGTGCTCGTGCTCGCGTCGCCCGAGGCTGGGGCCTCGTCGCGCCTCAGCTGCAGCGTGAGATCTCTCCCGTAGGAGTTGACGTTCTGACCAAGAAGGGTCACCTCGACGACACCGTCGGCCGCCAGTCGCTCGACCTCGCCGACCAGATCACCGAAGGGCCGCGACACTTCAGGTCCGCGGACCGCCGGCACGATGCAGAAGGCGCAGGAGTTGTCGCACCCGACCTGGATTGTGACCCAGGCGGCATGGGGCAGGTCGTCCCGCACCTGCATCGCCATCGGGAAGTCGGTCGTGTCCGCTGCTGGGGAGTCAAGGATCTCGACGACGGTCGAGCCGCCCGCCTTTGCTTGTTTCAAGAGCTCCACCACACGGCCGACATTGAAAGTCCCGAAGACGGCGTCGACGTGCGGCGCGCGGCGCGCGAGCTCCTCCCGGTCCTTCTGGGCGAGGCAGCCGCCGACGGCGATCTGCATTCCGGGGTGTCGCTGCTGAACGGACTTCAAGTGCCCGAGGTTGCCGTAGAGCTTGTCGTCGGCGTTCTGGCGGATGCAGCAAGTGTTGAAGACGACGACGTCGGCTTCCTCGAGGTCGTCGGTCCGCTCCATCCCGTCGGCCCGCAATAGGGCCGCGATGCGCTCGGAGTCGTGCTCGTTCATCTGGCAGCCGAACGTGCGGACCAGGTATTTGCGCTCAGAACCCACATCGCGAGGATACGCGCCCGTACGGCTACCGTTGCTCCGATGCTCTTCGGCGCCCACTTATCGGCTGCCGGTGGGCTCCTTCCTGCCATAGACCGAGCCTCCGATGTCGGCGCGGAGGTGATCCAGGTCCACACTCAGAGTCCTAGGGTGTGGAAGCCGAATGCGTACTCCCCTGAGTTGCTGGCCGAGTTCGCCCAGCGGGTCCGCGAGCACCCGCACGTCGTCTCGACGGTGTGCCACGCGAGCTACCTCATCAACCTCGCCAGTCCGGACCCCGAACTGCTCGAGAAGTCCCGCGCGTGCCTAGTGAAGAACCTCGAGGTGGCGACCTTAATGGGAGCTTTCGGTCTTGTGCTGCACCTGGGCAGCCATCGAGGGGTGGGTTTCGATGAGGTGCTCGGCGGGGTCGCGCTGGAGTTGGAGCGCGCGCTCGACCACGCAGAGGATCTTTTGGGCGGACCCAGCTGCCGGTTGTTGATGGAGAACACCGCCGGTGCCGGTGGGACGCTCGGGCGCAGCTTCACCGAGCTCGCGAGGGTGCTCGAGGCTGCAGGCGGCGATCCCCGGCTCGGAATCTGTCTCGACACCCAGCACCTGTTCGCCTCGGGCGTGAGCTACGAGAGCCTCGACGACGCGGACGAGGTTGTGCGGGGGTTCGACGAGGCGATCGGGCTCGAGCGTCTCGGCTGCCTGCACTTGAACGACTCGAAGGTGCCCTGCGGGTCGAACCGAGACCGCCACGAGAACCTCGGCGAGGGGCTGATCGGGCGCCGGGCGCTCGGTTCGCTGCTCGGGCATCCCGCCCTACAGACGCTCGCTGCCGTGCTCGAGGTGCCGGGGCCCGAGCGGAACGGGCCGACGGCTTCGGATCTTGCGGCGGCTCGGGCGATTCACACCGCCGGGCTCAGGCGCTGGCGCCGGCGGGCTGGTGCTGGGTCTACTCCGCAGCTTCGGCGAGCGCCTCAGCAAGTGCGGGATGGACGAACTGGCTCTCGGCGAGGTCGATCACCCGCAGGTGCGCCGTCACAGCGAGAGCGATAATGCCGATGAGCTCGGCGGCGTGAGCGCCGACGATCGAGCCGCCGAGCACCACGCCGGTAGCCGGGTCCGAGACGAGCTTGACGAAACCGCGCGCGTCGCCGTCGATCAGCGCCCGTGAGTTGGCGGCGTACGGCACCTTCGTGACCCTGATCTTGCGGCCGAGGGCGAACGCCTCGGCTTCCGCGAGGCCGACATCTGCGATCTCGGGCTCGGTGAAGATCGCCGAGGCAGCCTTGTCGTAGTCGATGTGGCGGTGAGCCCGCGTGTGCAGCCCCATCACGTGCTCGGCGATCTTGTTGCCCTGGATGGAGGCGACAGATGCCAGCGGAAGGCGGCCGGACAGGTCTCCCCCGGCATAGATGTGGGGAACGTTCGACTGGCAGTGGTGATTGACCGGGACGTGCCCGCTCGGGCTCATGTGCACACCCGCCGCGTCGAGGCCGAGGCCTGCGCTCGCAGGCACCGAGCCGATGCAGAGCAGGACGTGGCTCGCCTCCACCTGCCGACCGTCGTCGCAGTGCACCGTGACCGTCTTCTCGCCCCGGTCGATGGCCGTCGCACGGGCGCCCTTCAGGAGCTTGACTCCCCGCTCGAGGAAGTCTGTCTCGAGAGCGGCGGCAACCTCGGGGTCCTTCTGGGGCAGCACCTGCTGGCGGGAGACGACTAGGGACACCTCTGAGCCGAGCGACCGGAACATGTGGACGAATTCCACGCCGGTCACGCCGGAACCCACGACGACGAGGCGCTCGGGGATCTCTGGCGGCGGGTACGCCTGCCTCGTCGTGAGCACGTGCTTGCCGTCTATATCGGCCCACTCCGGGACACGAGGGTAGGAGCCGGTCGCGAGGAGCACGGCGTCCGCGTCCATCTGCTCCGGGGCTGCGCCGCCGTCGGGTGTTATCTCCACCAGATGCGGACCCGCCATGCGGGCACTGCCCTTGATGATGTCGACTCCCTGGCTCTCGAGCTGATCTGTCATGGAGACCGCTAGGCGCGCCTCGATGTCCCGCACCCGCTGGCCGAGGGCGGGCAGGTCCACGCCGGGCCTGAGTGGCTCGAGGCCCAGTGCCTCAGCTCGCCGTGCTCTGGACACGAGCGCACCCGTGGCGATCATCGCCTTCGACGGGACGCAGTCCCACAGGTTGGCCGCACCACCGATGACGTCCCGCTCGACGAGCACCACCTCAGCGCCCAGGCGTGCGGCCGTCGACGCCGCCCGGACGCCCGCCGGTCCTCCCCCGATCACTACGAGACGCACGTGGGTTCCCATTTCTGCACCTCTACAGCGTACGCGTGGACGCCGGGACGCCGGGAACGCCTCGCCGCGTCGGCGCACCGGCTGTTCACCCGACGTTTGTCTCACATTCCTTGAGTCGAAACTCTTGGTTAATCGGAGACCTGTCTCGAACGGCTCCGCGAGTGTATGGTGCAAACAATTCCAAGTCCGAGTGAAGAGGGGGAGCATCATGGCTCAAGACAAACGTCCCGTCGGGCCCGGAGGATCCGGGTACGACCGTCGTCGCTTCCTTCGCAACGCCGTCCTTGGCGTAGGCGGCCTGGCCGCAGGCTCACTCCTCGAAGCCTGCGGGAGCTCGACCAGCTCACCCACGACCTCCGCCTCCGCCACGACCCTCCCCAGCACCGCGACCCCGGCAGCCGACATGTCCAAACTGATAGCTGCCGCGAAGGCCGAGGGCTCCATCAACCTCATCGCCGATCCTTACAACTGGGCGAACTACGGCACCCAGAGCACGCCGGGCACCGTCATTGGTGGCTTCCATTCCCTCTACGGGATCCAGTGCCCGGTGACGAACCCCGAGGGCACCTCCGCAGAGGAGTTGGCGGCCATGGTCTCCGACAAGGGCACGAGCAAGGCGCCCGACGCCGTCGACGTGTCCCTCGCGATCGCGGCGCAAGGTGTGACACAGAAAATGTTCGCGCCCTACAAGGTCGCAACCTGGGACGACATCCCCGCCAGCATGAAAGACCCGGGCGGCCTGTGGACCGGCGACTACTACGGCGTCATCTCCTTTGGGACCAACACCAAGGTCGTGAAGAACCCGCCGAAGACTTGGTCGGACCTCCTGAAGCCGGAGTACAAGGGTCAGGTCTCGATCGACGGCAGCCCGGCCGCCGCTGGCGATGCCCTGGGGGCGATCTTCAGTGCCGCCCTTGCTAACGGTGGATCCCTCGACAACGTACTGCCAGGCCTCGAGTTCTTCGCCCACCTGAAGTCGATCGGGAACTTCAACCCCGTCGACTGCTACTCGGCCAACATCGTGAGTGGCCAGACTCCGATCGCCATCATCTGGGACTACCTCAACATCGGCTATCGCAAGCAGTACCCCAACATCGACTACGTGGTGAGCCTGCCGACTACAGGTAAGTACGGCGGCATCTACTGCCAGGCGATCAACGCCACTGCCTCTCACCCGTCGGCTGCGAGGCTCTGGTTGGAGTACCTCTACTCGGACGCGGGCCAACTCGCCTACCTCGAGGGGTTCGTCCACCCGGCCAGGTATCAGGCGCTCGCGAGCTCAGGGAAGATCCCGGCGTCCCTCGCTGCAGAGCTGCCCACGGCAGCTGAGTACGCGGGTACCCAGTTCGCGACCTTGGCCCAGATCACCAAGGCAAGCGCCCTCTGTGTAGCGAAGTGGGACTCGATGGTTGGCGGCGTATAGCGCGAGACGACGGCCACCCGGACAGATCGTGGCACTTTCGGAGATAGCAGAGGCTGGACACCGAACGGACGTCCTCGCCGGAACCAAACCGCGCAAACAGGCGCGCAACCGGCGCTGGGCGTTCCTCGGAGTTGTGCCCTTCTTCGCTTACATCGCTGTCTTCTTGCTGATTCCGACCGGCAAGCTCATCGTCGGAGCGTTTACGACCACCACCGGGGCGTTCACGTTCTCCAACATCGCTTCCATCTTCCACGCGCCGTACCCGGCCGCGTTCGAGTTCTCGGTTGAGCTCTCGGCGCTGAGCGCCCTCTGGGGCGGCATTATGGGATTCCTCGTCGCCAACGCCGTCTTGCACCATGGCGTGCCGCGCTGGGTGCGACCTGCTTACCTCTCGTTCTCCGGCATGGCGGCGAACTTTGCCGGCATACCCCTCGCGTTCGCGTTCACCGCCACCCTCGGCAATCTCGGCGTCGTGACCATCCTCTTGAAGCACCTGGGCTTCAACATCTACCCCTCGTTCAGCCTCCAAGGCCTGTTGGGCGCGTCTCTTGTGTACCTCTTCTTCCAGTTCCCCCTCATGATCCTCCTCATGATCCCGGTGATCGAAGGGCTCCGTAAGGAGTGGCGAGAGGCGGCGTCCAACCTCGGAGCAACTTCGTTTGGGTTCTGGCGCCACATAGGCCTGCCTGTCGTGACGCCATCACTGCTCGGGTTGATGGTCCTTTTGTTCGGTAACGCCTTCTCCGCCTACGCGACTGCGTATGCGCTCGGCATCTCGAATCTCGTCACGATTCAGATCGGGCAGTTCATCAACGGGAACAACGTGTTCGCGCCGCAGGATGCCTACGCTCTCGCGTTCGGGATGATCGTGATCATCGTCATCACGATCATCATCTACACCCTCCTCCAGCGCCGGTCGAGCAGATGGCTCAAGTGAGCGCCAGCCCGGCTGCCCCGGCTGCCCTGTCGTCCCATCGGCTCCGCCGAGTTCGGAGCCGTGTGCCTGTATGGCACTTGCTGTGGCTGCTCGTGGCTGCGATCTTCTTCCTCCTTCCTATCTACTCGGTGGTGCAGTTCAGCCTCGAGGGCACCTTGCCCGGACAGGGCGTGTTCCACTGGTACGAGACCGTGTTCGATGACCCGATGTTCAGGAGCACGTTCTGGTTGTCCATACAGATCTCCCTCGAGACCGTCGCGGTCAGCCTTCTGCTCATGGTGCCGACAGTGTTCTGGATCCACCTTCGCCTGCCCCGCCTTCGGCCGGTGATGGACCTGATCACGATCCTTCCCTTCGTCGTGCCTCCGATCGTGCTGATCGTCGGTCTCGCTCCCATGCTTCGGAAGTTCAGCTGGCTGATCGTCCGCCCCGAGGTGCTGGCTCTCATCTACGTCGTGTTCGCTCTGCCCTTCCTCTATCGGGCGCTCGATGCCGGATTGCGTGCGATCGACCTGCGAACCCTCGTCGAAGCGGCCGAGAGCCTCGGCTCGTCGATTCCAGGAACCTTGCTCCGCGTGATCCTCCCGAACCTGCGCGCGGCGATCATCGGTGGCTCGCTGCTCACCGTCGCAATCTCTATGGGAGAGTTCACGGTGGCGAGCCTTCTCGGGTTCTTCACGTTCCCGGTCTACACATACGAAATTGCGACAAGCACCGCCTATGAGGGCGTTGCTCTCTCGTTCATCAGCTTCATCTTCGTCTGGGCGGCGATGCTGGCGTTGTACCTGCTGGGCAGCGGCGGACGCGGCGCGGCGGGAGTGGCGATCACCGACTAGAGATATGGGTCCTCATGTCAACTGTTGAACTCCGAGATCTACGACGCACGTTTGGGAGCGTCGTCGCGCTCGACAATCTCGACCTCGATATTCGCTCTGGCGAGTTCGTGTCGATGCTCGGACCGAGCGGTTGTGGAAAGACGACTGCGCTCAGGATCGTCGCAGGTTTTGAGTGGCCCGACTCCGGCGCGGTGATCGTGGACGGACAGGACGTGCTCGGACAGCCCGCCAACAAGCGCAACATGGGAATGGTGTTCCAGTCCTACAGCCTCTTCCCGAACATGACAGCGCAACAGAACGTCGAATTCGGCCTTCGGGTGCGCAAGCAGAGCCACGAGCGACGTGCGAAGCGCGCGAGCGAGCTCCTCGATCTCGTCGGCCTCGCGAGCGCCATGAGTCGCTATCCCCGCCAGCTGTCCGGGGGCCAGCAGCAGCGGGTCGCCCTCGCGAGGTCGCTCGCGATCGAGCCGAAGGTATTGCTGTTGGACGAGCCTCTCTCGGCCCTGGATGCGAAGGTGCGCGTGCAGTTGCGCGAAGAAGTCCGCCGGATACAGCTCGAGCTCGGGATCACGACGCTGTACGTGACACATGATCAGGAGGAGGCGCTGTCGATCTCCGACCGCGTGGCGGTCATGTCGGCAGGACGGGTCGAGCAATTGGGGACTCCCGCTCAGATCTACAGCGGGCCCCGCACCGCGTTTGTGGCGAACTTCGTCGGGACGATGAACAAGCTCGAAGGCGTTGTCATGTCGAGCGAGGACCGGGTGGTCAGCTGTGGGCCGATCAAGGTGATCGTGCCCGACCCGACGTTCATCCACGCGGTGGGTGAGAACGTGGAACTGTACATTCGCCCAGAGGACGTGGCTATCGAGCTGCTCCCGGTCGGTGGTTCACCAGCGCCTGGTTACTTCGAGGGACGCGTGACGAGCCTGACGTTTCTTGGGCCGGTGACCCGCGTAGGCCTCCGGACCGATATCGGTGCGCTCCTCGCCGACGTCTCGAGCGCGGTTGCGCTCAACCTCGCGGCAGATGCACCGGTCGCCGTCCAACTGAATGCCAGCTCCCTTCGCTCGCTTGATGCCTCGCCCGAGTCGCAATCGGCCCCGGTGTCCTGACTCGCAGCGGTCCAAACCGCAGATTGTGTCCACGCCAACGACCATCGAACGCACCCTCCGCGCCGGCAGCACGGCGCGGATCGGCACCGAGCTCGCCTACCACCGCCTTACCTTCGGCAACGGCGAGCGCCGCGTGGTGCGAACCGAGACATCGGCGGAGGTGGGCCGATCTCAGCGCCCCAAACGGCGAAGCCTGCTCGTCCTCGTGCAGCTGACCGACCTGCAGCTTGCCGACACCGCTTCGCCTGGTCGTTTCGAGTTCTTCGAATACCTCCGAGGCGTCCCCGGTACCGGCGCGTTCATCCCTGCACAGCGACCGCAGGAAGCCCTTGCCGTCCACGTCGTCGAGGCCATGGCGCGATCGATCCGTACGTTCGGCGGCAGCCCCGACACGGGCGCTCGCCTCGGTCTCGCTATCTGCACGGGTGACAATGTCGACAACGCACAACTGAACGAGCTCACGTGGTATCTCAGACTGCTGACAGGCGGGAGTCTTCTCCCGACCTCCGAAGCTCGCCTGTACGAAGGCGTCCAGCGCAGCGACTGGCCGGGCGAGCTCTGTTGGCATCCGGACGGTGGCTCCGATCGCTGGAGGAAGCGTTGGGCGTTCCCGGACCATCCGGGCCTCCTCGGTGAGGCGGCCACGCCCTTCGACGCGACTGGCTTGGGGGTGCCATGGCTCTCATGTTTCGGGAACCACGATGGTCTCGCGTTCGGTGAGTCGGTCCCAACGGCCGCGTACCGCAAGCTCCTCTCGGGGACGGACAAGCCCATTGCCCTGCCCCCCGGGTTCGACCCTCTCGGACGGGAGGAGGAGCTCTTCTCCCACCCGGAGCGATTCCTCACGGGTCCGATCCGAACTGTGACCCCGGATGACGGGCGCACGATCATCTCGCGCAGTGACTTCATTGCCGCGCATCTACGAGCAGCAGGGCTACCGGCGGGTCACGGCTACACCGAGCGCAACCTGAGAGACGGCACCGCCTATGGCGCCTACGACGGGATCGAGCGAGTCCGCGTACTCCTGCTCGACTCGACGAACTTGAACGGCCGCTCCGACGGCAGTCTCGGCTACCGGCAGCTCGCCTGGTTGGAGGAACGCCTCGTCGAAGTGCACAGCCGCCACCTCAGCTCTGTTGGGTCGCAGGCGACGACCGCCAACGAGGACCGTCTTGTCCTCCTCGCCTCCCACCACGGGATCGCCTCGCTCACGAACGACCGTGAAGCCGTCGACGGCCCGGAGGACGACCAGCCTCGTGCCACTGCTGACGAAGTGCGAGGCCTGCTGCACCGCTTCCCCAATGTCGTGCTGTGGCTGAACGGCCACCGCCACCGCAACGCCGTCGAGTTCTGGCGGTCGCCTGCCGCCGATGGCGGCGGCGGCTTCTGGGACGTGTCCACGGCGTCGATGGCTGACTGGCCCTCACAGGCTCGCCTCGTCGAACTCGCAGCCAACGAAGACGGCACGCTCTCGATCCTGTGCACGATGCTCGACCACGTGGGCGAGGCCGATCCACGTGACAGCGAAGGTCTCGAGCGCCTGGCCGCTATCCACCGGGAACTGGCAGCGAACGTGCCGGGTCGCGGTCTCGGCTCGGTGACTGAGGGACGGCGGGAGGACCGCAACGTCGAGCTCGTGATCCGGTCGCCGTTTGCTATTTGGTGAGCGAAGTCGGGGGCAGGTGATTTTTCAGGCGATGGACGACAACGTGGTGCATATGCCGTACCCGATTGTCGTCCAGCGCGCGAAATCCGGGACCCGTTACACCTGAGCGAGGCACCTGGAATTAGTTAGTGCCCCGCATGGGGCACTAAGAGCCTCCAGTGCGTGTAACCCGGGCATTAACCCGGCTAGCGGCCCGCCGACTCGCGCTTGCGCCCCCCGGCACCGATCGCATCGACCGAGGCTGCCTCCTCGATCCGGGCGATGCGCTCGTCGAGGTCAGACAAGAACCCGCCCAACCGCTCCTGCCGCTCCACGACCCGCTCACGCAGGCCCTGCAGGATCGTGAACCCCTCCGAGAGGATCGCCTCGCGGCGCTCCGCAGGTGGGTCTGACCGGAACTCGGCCTTCAGCCCGTCGAGACGATCGGAGACCGTCAGCTGCTCGGCGATCTCGTCGAGGTCGAGGCCGAGCAGTGTCTGCAGCTCGCGGATACGCCGGAGCCGGTCGATCTCGTCCGGCCCGTACCTCCGCTGCCCAGTAGCACTGGGCCTGCTGGAGCTGACGAGACCGAGCTCCTCGTAGTACCGCAGTGTCCTCGTGGTGGTGCCCACGAGCTCGGCGGCCTCGCCGATGGAGACTGTCTCCCCACTGGTCATCGCCCGGTCACCACCTCGTGACGATCCCGGCCCGAGGCCGCTCCCGCCGCACCCACACCGACAACCTCGTCATCGTCCTCGTGCTCGGTCTCGTCAGCCGGCTCGAGCGGCGCCATGAGCGAGCCCGTGGCCTCGACCGACTCGAGCACCTCGTTGTGCACGTACTTGCCCCCGGAGATCCACGAAGCGCCGGCTGCCACGAAGCACGCGATCGCCGCAAAGTCGAACGCCTTGCGCAGGCCTGCCTGGAACGGTGTGGAGATGAGACCCGGGAAGAAACCCCGCCCGGTCACAAGCGCCCGATGCGCTGCGCTCAGGTGCGTCACCGACGACCCGAGCAACACGCCGACCGGGTTGTAGCCGAGGAACGATGCGAACAGCGTGCCGACCGGTGGGAGGTGCGCGATGCGCGTCGCCTCGGCCGCCGGTACACCAGCCGCCACGAGCCCACCGTAGAGGTGCCCCGGCAATCCGGCAGCCAGCCCGAGCACCATGAGCGAGAAGAAGACGCCGATGGAGAGCACCATCGCCGAGTTCTGGAACGTCGTGCTCATGCCGCCGCCCACGCCGCGCTGGTGCGCGGGCAGGCTATTCATGACCTGCGCTCGGTTCGGGGATGAGAACAGGCCCATCGACGCGCCGAGCACGAACAGCAGGAGCGCGAACCAGTCGTACGAGAAGTTCACGGGCAACGCCTCGATCCCGAGAAACGCACCCCCCGTCAACACCATCCCGAGGGTCGCGAACGGTCTCGCCCCGTAGTGATCCGACAGCCAGCCCGAGGCCGGGCCCGAGACGAGGAACCCGACCGTGAGCGGCACCATGTATATGCCCGCCCAGAGCGGGGTCTCCGAGAAGCTGTAGCCATGAAGCGGCAGCCAGATCCCCTGCAGCCAGATGATCAGCATGAACATGAGCCCGCCTCGCCCGAGCGAGGACAGCAGCGAGGCGAGGTTTCCCATCGCGAACGCTCGGATCCGGAACAGCGGCAGGTGGAACATCGGCTCGCTGACGTGAAGCTCGATGAAACAGAAGGCGACGAGGACGGCGAGTCCGCCGAAGATGCAGGTGAGCACCATCGGGCTCGTCCAGCCCATCGTGTGGCCTCCGTAAGGCTGGATCCCGTACGTGATGCCGACGAGCACCGCGATGAGGCCGACGGCAAACGAGACGTTCCCCCACCAGTCGAGACGCGCGGGCCGCAGCTCACCGCGCTCTTCGAGCTTGCGCCAAGCCCAGATCGTGCCGAAGACACCGAAAGGCACCGATACGAGGAACACGAGGCGCCAGTCCACCGGCGCGAGCAGCCCGCCGATTACGAGGCCCATGAACGAGCCAGCGATGGCGGCGACGTTGTTGATGCCGAGCGCCAGCCCTCGCTGGTTGGTGGGGAAGGCATCGGTGAGGATGGCGCCCGAGTTCGCCATCAACATCGCAGCGCCGAGCCCTTGCACCACCCGCATGCCGATCAGGTACGAAGCCCCGGCTCCACCGTGCAGCCACACGATCGAGAGCAGGACCGAGCCGAGGGTGAACACCGCGAAGCCGAGCTCGTACATCCTCACCCGGCCGTAGATGTCACCAATGCGGCCGAACGTGACGACCAGCACGGCCGTGACCACGAGGAAGCCCATCAGCATCCAGAGCAGGTAGCTAACGTTCCCTGGGGCGAGCGGGTTGAGCCCGATCCCCCGGAAGATGTCTGGCAAGGCGATGAGTGTGATGGAGGAGTTGATGGTCGCCATCGACATGCCGAGCGTCGTGTTCGACAGGGCGATCCACTTGTACCGCTCGCTGGCGGCTGCTTGTCCGGGGGCGTGTAACGTCATTTGACGTCAACGTTAGCTTCGTTTGAGGGCGTCGGCGTCCCTCCTGGGGCATGAGAATGGTGAGATGCCGCGAATCGCCTTTGTCGGGACAGAGCTCGCGCCGTTGCGGGAGGAGTCGGGGGCACTGGAGCGAGTGGTCCTCGCATGGGCCGCTGGCCTCAGGGCAACACCCGGCTTCGAGATCGTCTGCCTCGATGCCGATCCACTGTTGGGCCTGCCGCTCGATCGTCTGGAAGCGGTCGGCCCTGACTTGCTCGTCCTCAACAACCGGCCGCTCTGGGCCGAGAAGACCGACGTAGAAGTCCTTCACGTGCTCCACAACTACCCCGACGCCTGGGGCGAGCAGAGCGACGACCTCCCGAGAGTCCGACGTGCACTCGAGGGCGCGAGAGGAGTTGTAGCCGTCAGCTCGGCGCTCGCCCGGGACGTCGAGGACGCCTACCAGCTGACGAGAGGGGTGCGGGAGGTGAGGGCGGCGGTTGAGGTTGGCTTCTTTGCGGAAGCCTGGCGCGGGAGAGGTGGACCCGTCGTCTTCCCCAATCGGTTGCTCGAGAAAAAGGGTGTCCGTCTCTTCCTCGAGATCGCTGAGCGGCTCTCGGAGCGGGGGCACCGGTGTCAGATGTCGCGGCACCTCGCACCGTGGTCGGCACCGACGTCGGAGCAGGCCGCACTTCTCGAGCTGATCGAGGAGTGCGGCGCAGTCGAGCTGCTCCCGCCTCCGGTGACCCGGGCGGCGATGGCCGCTTGGTACGCGTCGGCGGGCGTCATCATCTGCCCGTCGGTCCGGCCCGAAGGCCTCGGTCTTGTCGCGCTCGAGGCGCAGGCCGTTGGCGCGCCCCTCGTCACGAGCGGGCTCGGCGGCCTCGCGGAGGCCACCTTCCCGCCCAATGAGGTCGTCGCCAGTCTCGACCCTGAGGAGTGGTGCGGCGCTGTCGGTCGGGCGCTCGCCCGTTCGTCCGCGACAGGACCANNTTGCGAACGCAGATTGCACGACCCTGTGACCAGCCGTCAGACGCAAAAGAGCAGGTAGAGGGTACTCGGGAGTAACCGCTCCTGCCCGTTCAGGACCCCTCGCTACGACCCTGTTGCGCACGCCAGAGGTAAGTGTGGAGACGCCAGGAAGTAGCAAATGCGGGTCCGAGACTAACTGAAGCTGAATGGACCCACCCTGAAGCGCGACGCCGATACGCCCTATAACTGGACACACTTCGGCGGATACCTCTACGTGCCGATACACCGTATCCAGCGCTTGGAAGAGAGGCTGTTACGGGTACAATATGGCGCCACATTGCCATACAATTCTCCGCGAGGATCGTCCGACATTGTACAAATCCCCAACATTCGCCAGAGTAACGCACTCGCCCGGCACCGCGCGTGGATAGAGACTCTGAGATGGGATCCCGATTCCCAATCTGCTCGGGTCCGTCTCGTTCACGGGATCCCCGCCCGTGTACGCGTATGGCTACTCGGTCTTGGCCACCAGAGGATCGATGCTCAGGAACTGCCCGGTCTGAGGGTCGTAGTAGCACCCTACTTATCAGTAGCTCGCGCCAGCCTACGAGCTCGTATCTTGGCAACGGCAACTCCTTCCTCGGCTACCGGGTCCTCTCCTCGCTCGAACACCGCCGTCGCACCCAGGACTGAACCGGGGGCAGGAGCTCGATAGCCGTCCAGATATCGAAGCCGCGCGATCGCCTAGGGGTGACCTACCCCTCTCACGGGAGTTCCCTTATGCCTGACATTTGGAGATTGAACTCGCTGAGCTGTTCAGGACTGACGTAGTACGCCGGTCCGATGCCATCCAGCTTGTCGAGTTGAACAGTTGGTCAGCGAACTCCTGGGAGACATTCGTGTCAGCGCCGCCGACTTCATCTTCGACGGTATCGAGTCCGGGAGGATCCCTCTCGTTCACCGGATCTCCGCCCGTGCACGCGTGCGGCTGCCCGGTCGCGTCGACTAGTGGGTCTATAAGCTCACGAACTGGCCTGTCACAACCTGCCCAGTCGCAACTTGGCGCTTCGGTCGTTACGAGGCCGCCGAACCGTTGAACCCCGAGCCTCCGAGCCGTTTCGTACAAAGCTGGGATCGCAGGAGTAATACGACTGAAGGTGGGAGATCGTCAAGGATCGATTACAAATAGGTGAACGGGGGATACTGAATAGGTGAACGGGGGACACTGAATAGGTGAACGGTAGATGACGAAAAGAAGCTAATCCTCCTGGTCGCGAGCTCGCGCCCGGGCCGTTAGTATGGTCATCACTACCCTCTAGGCATAAGGAAGTCGCATGCGAGCTTCGCTCTGGGCAAGGTCCGCTGTACTGACGGGGATATCACTCGTGGCGTTGGGGGCACCTCTGATGGTCGGAGTGAGTGCCGCTTCGGGACCGACGAACCCGCCGTGGGAACCCGACGCCAACGCCGCTCCCCCCTATGGGAACTTGGTCTTCTACGCTGCCAATGGCGAAGAGGTGACCAGCGGTACCAACCTGTCGAGTCCGTTCGCCTTCGCTGTCGCGGTGACGCCGGCCGACGCCGGGGCGACGAAAGCCACTGTCAACTTTTACAACCCCCAGCCGGGGGTTGTGCCGGCCAACTGGACCGGGACCTCCGAGACCGGCCCGACGACCTTCAATCCCGCTTCCAGCCTGCCTACTGGCACGCCCGCCGGCATCGTGGCCTACGCGCCTACGTATCCGGTCTCGGCCGCCTCGACAGCGGACATCAGCACATGGCTGGCGTCCAACATCCCGAGCACCACGACCGGGTACGCCAAAACCATCGAGGTCCGCCTGACCGACACTGGTCCCCTTGGCCACGGCAACGCGCCCGACACCTATTGGGAAACCGACATCGGCTACAACACCACATCGTCGTCGATCAGCGTCGACGGCACGACGGTCCCGGCGCACGGCTGGGCCGAGCTGTTCCCGCTAGTCAGCTCTTCCACCACCTCCCTGGCGGCGTTGCCCGCCAGCCCTCAGATCTCCGGCACCCAGGTCACCCTGACGGCCACCGTGACGCCCTCCAGCGCCGCGGGCGTGGTCCAGTTCTACGACGGAACGACCATGCTGGGCTCCCCGGTGAACGTCACAGCCGGCACAGCAACGATGGTCATCACCCCCGCCGTTGGCGCCCACAGCTACACCGCCGACTTCGTGCCCAACCTGGGCGATGAGACCGCAGCCAACACCGCCACAGCAACGATCATCGGCGGGTCCTCGTCGAAGACGGTTCCCTACACGATCACTTCTTCGACTCCGACAGTGACGGTGACCAAGCTCTCGCCGACGCGGCTTGGCCAGGGTGCATCCGACATCGGCGTCACCGTCACCGGCACCGAGTTCGTCACCGGCGCCAAGGTTGCCGTAGCTGGCATCAGCTTCTCGTCGGTGAAAGTGGTCAACTCGACCGCCATCACCGCCAAAGCGAAGGTCGCGTCGTCGGCGAAGGTCGGAGCCGCCAAGGTCACCGTCACCGACTCGGAGGGCTCGGGTTCGTGTACCACTTGCCTCACCATCGTCGCCGCTCCCAAGGTGAAGTCGATCAAGCCGTCGTCGTTGAAGCCCGGAACGTCGAAGTCGGTGACGATCACAGGCACCGGCTACGTGCGAGGAGCGACCGTCACAGGTCCCACTGGGGTGACGTTCAGCAAGGTCAAGGTGGTCAGTTCCACCAAGATCACTGCGACCGTGAAGGTGGCCGCCCGTGCGAAGGCAGGCAAGCACCTGCCGGTCACCGTTATCAACGGTGTCGCCGGCGGCAAGGGCGAGGGAACTGGCAAGGTCTTGACCATCACCTGACGGCCGGGATCGCCTCGGCGACGAGGGGAGTCAAGCCAGGCGCTGTCGCATCACAGATGATGCCCCGTGCCGCGGGACCAAGGCAGGTTCGCTTTAGCCAACGGGGGCGCGTTGACGTTGAGTGTGGACGGGTAAACGGCTAGGACGCTAGAGGCGAACGGCTCTTCGCATGCGCCCGAGATGATTGCCGAGTCCTGACTGAGCGCGCCGCGCCACTCACAGGCCGGGTCATAACCCTTACCCGGGAACACATCGACTAAGCCCCCCGACTGCAGGTGATTCGAGGCCATGACTGACACTTTGCACTGGAAAGTCCGACCGGATTTGGAGCACGATCCGCTCACCTTCCAGCTCACAACCGGCGCGCCCGCGGTCGTTGTGGGATCGATGGGTACCGGTGTACCAGCCGGGGCATCGAAGGTCAGCGGACTCCACCGCGTTGTCGGTGGTGGCGAAGGGCTGGCCGACTGCCTCTCCGGTGTGCGAGACAATTCGAACGACGCGACGCCCACGACCACCGCCGCTACCGCTGCCCCGGTAGCCAGCTTCCGGCGCCTCATCCTCGGCATGGTAGCTCGATGCACCGAGCGGCCCAGCCCGTGTTACCCTGCCGCCGAAATGCTCGCAACCCCGAGTACCCGCACATCAAGAATCCGGCCGACCAAGCTCGGGGGTGCAGTCCTTGTCTTCCTCGTAGCGCTGGCGGCCGCGGCGTGCAGTTCGGGCCAAAATCTGACCGCTCCCCGGCTGCTGACCGCTCGCCAGTTGACGACCAGGATCTTGCCCGCCCCTTACGGCTACGAGGTCGACCCCACACCGCATGCCTCGGGTGCCATAACCCGGGCACTGTTCGACCAGTTCGGCGGGGTACGGTCGCCATCGAAGCTCGGGTTCGTCGCCGGCTTCAAGCAGAACTACCTCAACCCCGGCACAGAAGAAGGGCTGATCGTCACGGTGATCGAGTTCACATCTTCCAGAGACGCCAGCACCTATTTCGCCCAGACGAGACCTAGCACGCTCAGCTATGCAGGGGCCACGCTCAAGCCTTTCCTTGGCTTTCCAGGGGCTTTCGAAGCGGCAGGTACGAAGCCTTACAACCACGGCTACTACCACGCCATCGTCGACACGGCCAACAACTTCTACTTCCAGGTCGCGTACGCAGCCCCCGAACAGTCGTCGGCGCCAGTCGAACTCGGATCCTGGGCCGGCTTAGAGTACACGGTCCTCAAGCGGAGCTGATCCGACGTGTCGGATCGAATTCACCTGCGCGCAACCTTCCTGTTACCCCGTCTACATCGGATGGTCGGGTCGGCTGCCTACAATCCTCGCTCAGAGCTGTAAGGACTCACCAGGGAGAGGGAAGGAGCCGGCTTGTCGGCGATCCAAGAGATCGGGCCAGAGTCCCTCGTGTCGAGACCGCAACTGACGACCGGAATCACGGGTGCCCGACTCGACGCAGTCAACGTATCGGCCTGGTTCGGCACCAACCGGGTTCTGAGCCGGGTGTCGCTTTCCATGCCGCCTGGCACCGTCACTGCTCTTATCGGCCCGTCTGGATGCGGCAAGTCCACCTTCCTGCGGATCCTCAACCGTATGCACGAGCTGGTGCCCTCGGCCAAGCTGGCAGGCCAGGTCAACCTCAGCGGCCAGGATATCTACGCCGCAGGCCAGCGCATCACCGAAACCCGCAAAAGGATCGGGATGGTGTTCCAGAAACCGAACCCTTTCCCCGCCATGTCGATCGCCGAGAACGTGACTGCCGGGTTGAAACTGGTCGGAATCAAGGTCAGCCGATCCGAACGAGAAGAGCTCATCGAGCGGTCGCTGATCCGGGCCGGGCTGTGGAGCGAGGTCCGTAATCGCCTCCGTGACCCGGGAGGCGCTCTCTCAGGCGGGCAGCAGCAGCGGCTCTGCATCGCCCGCGCGCTAGCGGTCGATCCCATGGTCCTGCTCATGGACGAACCCTGCTCTGCGCTGGACCCAACGTCCACCAGAAGGGTCGAGGATACGATCCACGAGATAAAGGATGAGGTGACGGTCGTGATCGTCACCCACAACATGCAGCAGGCCGCCCGCGTGTCAGAGCAGTGCGCCTTCTTCCTTGCCCAGCAGGGCACACCTGGAGTCATCGTCGAGGCGGGGACGACGGAGAAGATCTTCAACTCACCCAACGACCCGCGCACCGAGGACTACGTCAATGGTCGCTTCGGCTGAACCCCCTACCCTCCTCGACTCCCTCGATCAGCCGATCAGCCCGCATGCGACCAACCCATTGGTCGATCGCATGTTCCACCTGGTGGTGCGGGGGATAGCCGGCTTGGTCCTCGTTATCTTCGGGTCGATCGGGGTCTTCCTCGCCTACCAGTCGATACCGACATTCCGTCGCTACGGCTGGACGTTCCTGACCCAGTCCCAATGGAACCCGGAGCTGAACAAAGTCGGGATCTCATCCACTCTCCTCGGCACCGTGGAGGTGGCGCTCGTGGCGCTCGTTGTGGCCTTTCCGATCGCCCTGGCCACGGCCCTGTTCATCAGCGAGTACACCCCGTTGCGGATCAAGGGCTTGCTGGTGGCGCTGGTCGACTTGATGGCCGCCGTCCCGAGCGTGATCTACGGCGCCTGGGGCTTCTTCCTCCTGATGCCCCATGCCTCGCTGTCCTCTCGCTGGATCAGCGAGTACTTCGGCTGGATCCCGATCTTCAAGGTCGACACCGACCCGGCGGCTGCCACATGGGCCCAGTCGCGCTTTGTCAACTCAGCGTTCATCGCTGGGCTCTGCGTGTCGATGATGGTGATACCAATCGCGTGCTCGGTCATGCGAGGCGTCTTCGCCGAGGCCCCTCTCGGCGAGCGTGAGGCCGCATACGCCTTGGGCTCGACCAAGTGGGGGGTGATCAGGACCGTGGTGCTGCCCTTCGGGCGGGGTGGCATCATCGGGGGCACCATGCTGGGGCTGGGCCGCGCCCTCGGGGAAACCATCGCGGTGCTGTTCATCATCTCCCTTACCTTCAACGTCAACTTCCATATTCTCCAGAACGGGACGAGCACCATCTCCGCTCTGATCGCCAACGACTTCGGAGAATCGACCAGTTCCCAGCTAGCGGCGCTGCTCACCGCCGGGCTCGTCCTCTTCATCATGACCCTCGGCGTCAACACCATCGCCGCCGTCTTCATCACCCGCAGCCGAAGCGGCGCGGCTACCGAGATCTAGTCGTGTCCGATGGCCACTGACGCGGTTGCAACCGTCGACCCCACCGCGGTGGCGCAGGCGGCGGCCGAGGGCGTCGCGGCCGCCCCCCCGCCCGAGGAGGACGCGCCGCGCCCGCTCCGGCAAGTGGCCTCGGAAGACGTCTACGCGGTTGTCGGATCGTTGGTGGGATCCTTCGGTCTCGTCTGGTTGGTGTTCTCCCATCTCCTTCCGCTGAGTGGGGACGTCGGCTTCGTGCTGTGCTGGGACGTCGCCTTCCTTGCCATGTACGCCGGCGTTACCGCCCGCAGCCATCCGCGCCCGGTCGTGGTCAGCAGGGTCGTGGCCGCCGTCATCGTCGGGCTGGCGGTGCTGGTGGGTTTCGTTCTCATGACCGTCGTGGTCTACGTAGTGGCCCACGGGTTCGACGC
>PLDN01000019.1 GCA_003136185.1 Acidimicrobiaceae bacterium
GAGACATCCTCCCCGATCCGCGGTACTGTCCGAGGACTCGCGGCCGGTGTCCTCCTCCTTGCGTAGTCCCGGATCCTCAGTCAGTCAGTCACTCACCCACCCTCGTCTCGGTCGGATCTGCACGTTCGCTCGCCGAAGTGCCTTGCCGACTGTGGAAGCGGTGACTCCGAAGCGGTGGCCGATGGCGGCGAGCGAGAGCCCGTCGCGGCAGAGGTCGCCCGCTTCTGCGGCGTGCTTGTCGCTGAGCTTGGGGCCCGTCGGGCGTCGTGGAACACCGTTGCGGTCGAGATGTGCGAGCACCGTCGTCCGATTGACTTTGAAGCAGTCGACGAGCCGGCCCACCGAGTTCCCGTTCGTGTAGGCGGTAATCAGTTTCTCGATGTCATGGGGTCCGAGTCGGTTCTGGACCTGTCGGTGACCGTATTCGGTACTGTGATAGGCCCCTGTGGAGACCTGTACCCGGCACTCTAGGTCGCGAACTCCCTTGTCAGAGACCTTAGCGAAGTCGTCCGGGGGGTTTGAAAGCCGTCCCATAAGGTCCACGCCGTTGCCAAAATTACAACGTTTTGGCTCTTCAAGCTGACGTTCCGCACTTCTCATGACCGATATCCGCCCCCACCTCATGCGCCCGTCGATGTATAGACGGTCGCTGGAACGTGCAGGAGCTCGAGAGTCGTCAACTGCAGCGGCGTGAGCTCGGGCTCGAAGACCTGGACGATCTCGTTGTCGGCCATCAAACGGTGACGCTGGACGCTGCCGAAGATCTCGAGAATCCGTGCAGCGGACGGCGCTGGGCAGTTGCGGAGCTCGGGGTAGAGCGGAATGCCGGCGAGGGCCTCTGCTTTCATCGACGCTCGGATCTCCCGTTCGATGAGCGCCTCGGCGAGCATCGCTAGAAAGTGGCAGAGCAGCAGGGCCTCGATCCGGTGCGCGGTCTCGAGGTAGACCGGAGCGACCTCCTGTGGTCCTTTCAAGACGTGGTTCCGATGCTCGAGGTTCGGTTGGTACTTGTACGCGGCGAGCACCGCGGCCGCGGTCATCTCGGCGTCGTTGGTGATGAGCGGGAACATCCCGTCTGATCTCGCGTCGTAGGCGACCTTGTCGGCGCGCACCTCGGCGGTGAGGCGAAAGACCGACCTCCCGCTTCGCCGGTAACGGGTCTTGGACCCAGGCCGTCCCCGACGCTCCTGGTGGTAGGTGACCTCGGTCTCCTCGGCGAGGTTGAACCCGACCCATCTCGTCGCCCCGGCCGCGGCGAGCGCGGCGACAGCCGCCTGCTCGGCGGCGGCCTTTGACCGCAGGCGGGACTTCGGGCCGGACAGGCGAGCCTGGACAGCTTCGATCCCGGCGAGGCCGGCCTCGATGCGCGCCGAGCGTGACGCTGCGTCGCGGGCTGCCTTGCCGTTCGAGTGGATCCAGATCACCCGGTAGCCGTCGGTCGATGGCGCCGGAGCCTCGAAGGTGCGCCAGACCCGGTCCGGGTCGTCGTCGCGCGCACCCGGCCGACGGTCCGCCTCCTCCCACGCCGGGGCGTGGGTCTGGATCCACTCCTTGAAGAAGGTGTCCTCTTTGCGACCGTGGGGGACGACGGTGACGAAGCGGCCATGGTTGGTCGCGATGTGGCCCATGGCCTCCGATGAACAGAGCTTGGAGTCCGCGACATAGAGGAAGCCCGGCTGGCCGACGAGCGAGACGAGCTCGTCCCAGGTCGGGATATGGGTGACGTCGTCGGAGGTGCTGCCATCGGCGACGCGGTAGGCGATCGGGACCGCGCCGTCGGCCGAGATCGTGAGGATGAAGAGCAGTTGCTTGAGGTCGGGGCGAAAGTCCTTGTTGTGGCCGTAGGTGATGGCCGGCGTCGCCTTCCCGCCACGCGTCCGGCCGTCGGCTTGTTCGTAGGTGCCGGTCACCGTGACCGTCGTCGAGTCGTTGTGCAGCTCGGAGCACTCGATCGAAAAGTCGCGGACCACCCCGAGCACCGTCTCGGTGATGAGGCTCGCCCGGTCGGAGTCAAAGAGACGGTCGAGCGTGCGCCCGACGCGGTCGTCGTTCAGCGCTGCGACCTCACCGGGAGAGAGCCCGAGGAGGGCCGGTTCGTAGGGGGCGGCCCACTCGCCCATCGCGTAGACCGGACGGTGGGCGACGACGATGTTGCGCACCACCACGCCGAGGACGACCGCGGGTGCGAGGCGCAGCCGGGCGTCGTCTTCGGGCAGGTGACGACTGAGGCGCGCGTCGAGGTCCATGCGCGCACAGAACCAGTTGAGGATCGGCAGGCAGCCGACCATTTCGCTCGCAAGCGTGAAACGCCCCTCGTTCGTCATCGCCCGCTCCCTTGACGTCGGCCTTGTTCTCGGTCAGCATAGGAGCTGACAGATTACAGAACGTGGATCCCCCCGGAGGACGCGATGGCGAGCCGACTCGAGCGTTATGAAGACAAGTACCGGTCTCTCGTCGCCGAGCTCGGTGAGATCGGCTTCATCAGCCCGGGCAGCCTCGTCTCGCGAAGAACCGCCTGCGGCAAACCGGGGTGCCGTTGCCAAGCCGACCCGCCAGAACGGCACGGTCCCTACTACCAGTGGAGTCGGGCTGTTCGGGGAAAGACCGTCTCGCGTCGACTCGACGAACGCCAGGCCGCGCTCTACCGGGAGTGGATCGAGAACCGGCGGCACCTCGAGCGGGTGGTCGCGGAGATGGCCGAGGTGTCAGCGGCTGCCGGCGAGATACTCCTCCGTCAGGCCACGCCCAAACGGTCTGGCCGCGCGCAGCGCTGACCAGGCCAAGTGGGGGGTCAAATCGTCATCGAGAAGTGCGGAACGTCA
>PLDN01000108.1 GCA_003136185.1 Acidimicrobiaceae bacterium
CCGTGCAGGTCGACGGCGGCATCGACAGCGAGACCGGATGCGCCGTCGCCCGGGCCGGCGCGCGGTGTCTCGTCGCGGGATCGTCCGTCTTCCACGCCACCGACCCGTTAGAAGCCTCGCGACGGCTGCGCGCGGTCGCCGCCGAGGCAGCTGTTGCTCGAGGACATGACTGAGACGGCGGGAGCGGCGCCGACTATGGCCCTTCGTGCGAAGGTCCTCACGGTCTCTGACGGAGTGTCGGGCGGAACGCGCGAAGACCTGAGCGGGAAGGCTCTCGAGTCATTGCTCGTTCAGCGGGGATACGAAGTGGTCGAGCGCCGGGTGATCCCGGACGGCGCGCGAGAGGTGGCCGCCGCGCTCGAAGTGATGTGCTCTGGCTTCGCTGGGCTCATCGTCACCACCGGCGGGACGGGCTTCGGGCCGCGAGACGAGACGCCGGAGGGCTCGACGATGGTCATCAAGCGTCCTGCCCCCGGTCTTGCTGAGGCGATGCGGCTCGTCAGCCCCCTCGGGAGGCTCTCCCGGGCAGTCGCCGGCGCCCGTGCCGCAGCCCTCATCTGTAACGTTCCGGGCTCTTCCAAGGGTGCGGTCGAGTGTCTCGAGGCGGTCCTCGACGTCATACCTCACGCGCTCGATCTATTGAGTGGCGGCCACCCGCATTGAGCGTCCTCCCGGCAGATGAGCGATTCATGGGAGAGGCGCTCGAGACTTCGCACGAGGCGCGCCGGAGAGCGTCTCCCAACCCGTGGGTCGGATGCGTCGTCGTGGACCCCGACGGCCGGATAGTCGGGCGAGGCGCCACCGAGGCGCCCGCCCCAAACGGCAGCGGGCGCCATGCAGAGGCAGTCGCGCTCGATGAGGCAGGCGATCTCGCTCGAGGAGCCACCGCCTATGTGACGCTCGAGCCGTGCTCGCACCAGGGCCGCACGCCGCCCTGCGCGGAGCACCTGGTCCGTGTGGGCGTGAAGCGGGTGGTCGTCGCCACGCTTGATCCGGACCAGAACGTCTCTGGTGGCGGCATCGGCCTTCTCCAGTCCGCCGGCGTAGAGACTGTCCTCGGCGTCGGAGCCGAGGCGGTAGAGGAGTACCTGGCCCCGTACCTCGTTCACCGCCGCACCGGGCGCCCCCTCGTGATCCTGAAGCTCGCAGGGACGTTGGATGGCCGCTTGGCGGCACCAGATGGGTCGAGCAGGTGGATCACAGGGCCCGCGGCTCGCGAGGACGTCCACGAGCTGCGGGCCGACTCCGATGCGGTCCTCGTCGGCGCCGGCACCGTCAGGGCCGACGACCCCGAGCTCACGGTTCGCCTCGACGGCGTATCGGGCGAGATTCGCCAGCCCCTTCGCGTCGTGCTCGGACGGGCGCCGTCCGATGCCAAGGTGAAGCCCGCCCTCGAGATCAGCGGCGACCTCCGGGGGGTGCTCGACGACCTCGGACGAAGGGGGATCCTGCAGCTCCTGGTAGAGGGAGGAGCCCACGTCGCCGGCGAGTTCCACCGTCTCGGTCTTGTCGACCTCTACGTCTTCTACGTCGCTCCGGCGCTGCTCGGCGGGGACGACGGCCTGGCGCTGTTCGCCGGACCCGGCGCACCCACGATGACGGAGGCGTGGCGAGGACGAATCGCAAAGGTGACACAGCTGGGTGCCGACCTGCGGATCGACGTCGAGCCATCGGTCGAAGATGACAGCCGAGGGAGAGGGCTCTCGATCGTCGACCATTAGGCTCCGGCGGAGAAGGAGGCACTTCGCTCGTGGCGTTGTCGACAGTTGAAGAGGCAATAGAGGGGATCGGTCGCGGCGAGATGGTGGTCGTTGCCGACGACGAGGACCGTGAGAACGAGGGCGACCTCGTGATGGCAGCGCAGTTCGCCACCCCAGCAGCGATCGCGTTCTTCCTCGCGCACACCTCCGGCGTGATCTGCGCTCCCCTCATGCCAGAGCGGATCGACGAGCTCGAGCTCCCTCTCATGGTCTCCCAGAACACCGAGTCCCAGCGGACTGCGTTCACCGTGACGGTGGACTACCGGCCAGGTACGACCACCGGGATCTCGGCGCACGACCGGAGCGCCACTATCCAGGCGCTCATCGACCCTGGAACCAAGCCGAGCGAGCTCGCCCGTCCTGGCCACATCTTCCCGCTGCGCTACCGCACCGGTGGGGTACTGAAGCGAGCGGGCCATACCGAGGCGACAGTCGACCTTGCCCGCATGGCTGGCTGCTATCCGGCCGGCGTGCTCTGCGAGATCGTCACCGAGGACAAGCAGTCGATGATGCGGCTGCCCGAACTGGAGAGGTTCGCCGAGCGCCACGGCCTGCCCATCATCACAATCGCGGATCTCGTCCGTCATCGGCGCCGCAGCGAGAAACTCGTCGAGCGCGTCTCCTCCGCCCGCATCCCGACCAAGCAGGGCGAGTTCACCGGCCACGCCTACCACTCGCTCGTCGACGGCGAGCATCATTTCGCGCTCGTCTGTGGCGAGGTCGACGGTGCCGAGAATGTCCTCGTGCGCGTGCACTCCGAGTGCCTCACGGGGGACGTCTTCGGCTCCTTGCGCTGCGATTGCGGGCTACAGCTCGAGGCCGCCCTCGAGCAGATCGCTTTCGAGGGAGCGGGCGTCGTCGTCTACCTCCGTGGGCACGAAGGGCGGGGAATCGGCCTCGCTCACAAGTTGGCTGCCTACACGCTTCAAGAGCAAGGCCGCGACACGGTCGATGCCAACGTCGAGCTCGGCCTGCCCGTTGACAGCCGGGAGTACGGCATCGGCGCCCAGATCCTCGTCGATCTCGGGATCACGACGATGAGACTGCTGACGAACAACCCGGCAAAAAAGGGCGGTCTCGCGGGCTTCGGTCTCGAGATCGTCGAGCGCGTCCCGATCCAGCCGGTCCAGAACCCTGAGAACGTCGAGTACCTCCGAACCAAGCGCGAGCGGATGGGCCACATGTTGGACGGGCTCGGCGACTGAATGGCGGAAGCCCCCCATCGTCTCGGAGACCCCCCGGACTCCCGACAGCGACCCGGCGAGCTAACCGGCAAGCACGACGGCTCATCGCTGACCATCGCCGTCGTCTGCGCCAGGTTCAACGACGAAGTCACGCTTCGCCTCCTCGAAGGCGCGTACGACCGCCTCGACCGCCTCGGCATAACAGAAGATCACCGTCTCGTAGCTTGGGTCCCTGGCGCCTTCGAGCTCCCGCTCGCAGCCAAGGCTCTGGCCGAGAGTGGCCGGTACGACGCGGTCGTGTGCCTCGGAGCTGTGATCAGGGGGGAGACCTCGCACTACGACTTCGTTGCGGGCGAGTGTGCGAGCGGTCTGCAGCGCGTCCAGCTCGACACCTGCGTCCCGGTGATCTTCGGCGTGCTCACGACCGAGAACATCGGTCAAGCCCTTGACAGGTCCGGCGGGAAGCTCGGCAACAAAGGCGACGAGTCGGTCGTGACCGCGGTCGAGACGGCGAATCTGCTCACTCGCCTCAAAGGTCACACCCCTGTCTGAGGCGACCACCGTTTGGCGGGCCGTCGTCCGACGCGGCAACCTAGTCGGATGCTGAGGCTCGTCCTCCCGAAAGGCTCGCTCGAGCGAGCCACCCTCGATCTGTTCTCGTCGGCGGATCTGGCCGTCCATCGGTCCTCTGACGTCGACTATGCCGCCACGATCGACGATCCCCGCGTGACCGACGTGCGCATCCTGCGGCCGCAGGAGATCCCGACATACGTCGAGGAAGGGCTCTTCGATCTCGGCGTGACGGGTCGGGACTGGATCGAAGAGACGGGGGCAGACGTCGTCTCCCTCGGAGAGCTCGCCTACTCGAAGGTGACGGACTCTCCCATCCGGATCGTGTTGGCCGTGGCGGCCGACTCACCTGTCGGGAAGGTCGAGGACCTGCCGAGCGGTAGTCGCATCGCGACGGAGTACCCGCGCTTCACCGAGCGGTGGTTGGGTGAGCGCGGGGTGCGGGCGGACGTGCGTTTCTCCTATGGAGCGACCGAGGCCAAGGTCCCCGACATCGCGGACGCAGTCGTCGAGCTGACCGAGACCGGCCGGGCGCTTCGGGCCGCCGGGTTACGAATAATAGACACGCTCCTCGTTTCCAATACCGAGCTCATCTGCCACAAACGATCTGCCGCCGACCCCGAGAAGCTTCACGCGATGAACCAGCTTCTCGTGCTGTTGCAGGGAGCCCTCGAGGCGCGGGGCAAGGTGCTCGTGAAGCTGAACGTCTCAGCGGCGGACTTGGACGGCGTGATCGCCGTGCTGCCCTCGATGAAGTCCCCGACCGTCTCACAGCTGTTCCGGGAGGACGCCTTCGCAGTGGAGACCGTCGTACCGAAGTCAGAGATCAACGTGCTCATCCCGGCTCTAAAGGACCGGGGTGCGACCGACATCATCGAGCTCGACCTCTCGAAGATCGTCCATTGAGCGCTATGGCGGCTGTCCACGTCGGCGTCGTCGGCGCTTACGACTCCACCCGGGGGCTCGGCACAGTTCGAGAAGGCGAGATCGAGCACGCCTTCCACTGCACGGCGATCTCGGACGGGACTCGCGAGATCGACGCGGGCACGGCCGTCGCGTTCGTGCTGGTACCCCGCCACGGCGGCCTCTTCGAGGCGAGATCGGTTACGAAGCTGGTGTCCTAGAGCGACTACAAGGCACTCTTGTCGACGAGCCTTGTTAACGGTAGGCTCGCCCTGTGGACGTTGCGGAGTTCCGGGTGTCGGAACGGGGCCAGATGGCGCTGCCGGCTGAAGCTCGGCGCCGCTGGAACCTGACTGACGGCGGTGCCGTCGAAATAGCCGATCTCGGTGACGCTCTCCTCATCGTGCCCGCGGGACGGGGTGGTCTGAGGGCCCTATTGCGCGACGCCATCGAGGAGGTCGGCGGCTACGCCGGGTTAGTCGCCGAGGTGGCCGCCGAAGAACCTGACCTCGCCTGATCGCCCGTCGTGGACGTAGTCGTCGACGACCACCTGCTGCTGCGGGTGCTGCTGGATGATGAACCGCTCGCACTTCGTGCTCCTGGAGCGCGACTGTTCACAACGGGCCTTTGGTACCACCGGCTCTGCCGGGCGACGGCGAACCGCGCTGTCACCGGGGTTATGTCGAGAATGCTTGGCCAAGTCGAACCCGCGGTGGCTGCATACGCGATCCGGGCCGTCACTGCCTTGCCCGAGACCATCGGCCTCTGCTCGCTGAGGGAGCTGGCCTGGCCGATGGCTCGCCTCCTCGATGACGGCGTGCAACTCAACCTCATGTCGCTTGAAGCTCTCGCAGCTGCCGAAGAGCTGGGCGCCGAACTCTGCCTCGCCGGCATCGACGAGAACCCTCCACTTCTCGAGACAGCTTCAGCTCGCGGGACTCCGGCCCGGCTTATCTGAGCGCCTCGTCGCACCCTCGGTGGAGGTGCCGCGCTAGGCAGGTCCGCCAGCAGGCTCAGCTCGCGGATCGGGCGCAGGACCAGTCTCGGCGATCTTGACCCACGCGAGACGGACCTGGGTCAGCCCGTCCTCGAGGGTGGTGGCGTGCTCGCCGAGACGGGCCCCGAGACCTTCGACGACGAGGCCCATGGCATCGATGGCCGTCCTGGCGGCCTCCAAGTTGGGCGGCTGCTGGGCGAGATGGAGGGCCGCGAGCTCGAACATGCCGTAGCAGTGGTTGGCGACGACCGCTTCGACTGGTGCCGCCAGCAGCTCGCGGGCGACCATTCGCATCTCCTCCTCGCTCACTCCGTCGTAGATGGGCTCGGTCGAAGCGTCGCTGCCCGGATCCGCCGGAGAGGGCTGGCCTGGGGATTGATCAGCAGGCGCCTCCCCCTCTCGTGTGACCCGGTGCTCGCCGTCAGGTGTCCAGAGGCTGCTCACGACTGCTAGCCTAGAGGCGACAATCGAGGAGAAGCGGGGTGGCGCTTAAGCGCTCTCCCACCTGGCCACCTTGGCCGTGCGCTATCGGCACGGGTACCGCGTGTGCGCCAGGTCGAAGTGATCGCGAGGCTTGGCCCCGCCTCTCCTGCGTGTGCCACGAGCGATGCTCGGGCCGAGCGAGAGGAACGACCGCCGATCACCAACGCACCCTCCACCAACGAGCCTCGGATCAACGACCGGATCCGTGCTCGCGATGTCCGTCTCGTCGATGCCGAGGGGCGCCAGCTCGGGATCAAACCACTGCCCGAGGCGCTTTCGATTGCTCAGGCCCAGGACCTGGACCTTGTAGAGGTGGCTCCGCTCGCTAATCCGCCCGTCTGCCGGATCATGGACTACGGCAAGTTCAAGTTCGACGCCGCGCAGAAGGCGAAGGAGTCCCGCCGCAAAGCGAACAACGTCGGGATCAAGGAGATGAAGTACCGGCCGAAGATTGGCCAGGGGGACTTCGACACGAAGACGAGGCAGGTCCTGCGGTTCTTGCAGGAAGGCCACAAGGTGAAGGTAACCGTGATGTTCCGGGGCCGGGAGGTGTATCACTCGGACCTGGGTAAGAAGATCCTCGACCGCATCGCGGAGCAGATCGACGGGATTGGCCGGATCGAGTCGGAAGCTCGGCTCGACGGGAGGAACATGGTCATGGTCATCGCGCCGGACAAGCGGGCCAAGCAGTCGGCCGCTGATCGGGTTCATGCGGACGACGAGGGCACGGCCAGTGCTGCGCCATCGGTGGCCGCAGAGCCGGTGCCCGCAGAGGTTGCTGCCGCGGATGGCAGTTCGACCACGGTGGCAAGTGCGCCGGTGGTCGTTGAGAACGAGAGTGCGGTAGAGGCGCTAGCCGAGCCGCCAGCCGGGGAGACAGAGGAGTAACGATGCCGAAGATGAAGACAGACCGGGGTGCCGCCGCCCGATTCAAGGTGACCGGCACTGGCAAGTTGCGCCGGCGCCAGCAGAACCGCAAGCACCTCCTCGAGAAGATGAACTCGGTGCACAAGCGCCGTCTCGATGGCAAGGTCGGGGTCTCCAAGGGGGACCGCAAGAAGGTCCGCCGGATGCTCGGGATCTGATTCCGCGGTGCGGCGACGGCCGCACCCACCAGCACAGTCAGCCAGTCAGTCAGTCGCTCAACCACATTCACGAAAGGAGCCCCGATGGCCAGGGTCAAGCGCGCGGTTCACGGGAGGAAGCACCACCGGGCCGTACTAGAGCGCGCTCAGGGGTTCTATGGCAACAAGTCCCGCTCTTACAGGGCGGCGAACGAGCAGGTCATGCACTCGTTGCAGTACGCTTACCGAGACCGGCGTGCTCGCAAGGGTGACTTTCGCCAGCTCTGGATCCAGCGCATCAACGCAGCAGCACGCCTGAACGGCACCACCTACAGTCGCTTCATCGCTGGACTGCACAACGAAGGGGTCGAGGTAGACCGCAAGATTCTGGCGGACCTCGCGGTTCGCGACCCCAACGCGTTCTCGGCACTGGTCCGCGTGGCGCTCGGGAGCGCGACCGCTGGCGCCACCGCAACCGACGCTCCGATTCCCGTAGAAGAGACGTCCGTCCCTCCGGACGTCGAAGCCGCCGAGGCTGGAGAGTCCGCAGAGACCGGGGCTGCTTCCTGAGTAGGCAGGCGCTTGGGGCACGTCATCAGCGGGTGCAGCGCCTCCGACGGCTCTTGAGACGCTCGAGCGCTCGTGCGACCGAGCGGGCGTTCGTTGCCGAAGGAATAAAGGTTGTCGTTGCCGCGCTCGACGCGGGCATCACCATCGAGAGCCTTTACGTCGCCGCCGAAGGGCGGGATGCCCCGGCGGTCGTCGCCGTCGTCGACCGTGCGCTCGGCGCTGGGGCAAGGGTGTTCGACCTCGGGCCTGGAATCATGGAGCGCGTCGCCGACACGGTGACGCCTCAACCGCTCTGCGCTGTGATCGGGGAGCTCGACATCCCGATCGACGAGCTTGTAGCGCAACCGGCCGGCACGACAGACGCGAGCCCGAGCGGCAGATTGCTGCTCGTCTGCGTGGATGTCCGCGACCCGGGGAACCTCGGAGCCGTCATCCGTTCCGCCGCCGGAGCGGGAGCCGACGGAGTGATCTGCTGCGCGGGGACCGCAGACCCTTTCAACCCGAAGACCGTGCGCGCGACGGCAGGGGCGATCTTCGGGCTGCCGATCGCGCTATCCACCTCTCCGCGTGAGGCGTTCGCCCGGATCGCCGAAGCCGGCTTCCGCCTCGTCGCCACGACCGCCCACGAGGGCACTGACTACGCCGTGGCGGATCTCTCGGGCGATCTTGCCCTTGTGCTCGGCAACGAGGCGTCAGGACTTCCCGCGGACGTGCTGGGGAGCCTCGGAGAATGGGTGACGATCCCGATGGCGCCGGGAACCGAGTCTCTCAACGTCGCGATGACGGCAACCGTGTTGTGCTACGAGATCTCCCGCCGGCGACGGCTTTCCTGATTGCTGCAGGCAGCCCGTAGCATGTGCCGATGGAGCGAGACGAGCAGGTGACCGGCGCGACCGTGCCTGGGGGAACCGAGCTGCCGTTCACCGCCTCCGAGCTTGCCGAGATCGAGTCAGAGGCGCTGGCCGCCATCGAGGGAGCTCTTAGTCTGGCGGCTCTCGAGGAGGGGGAGAGGGGGGCGCTCGGGAAAAGGTCACGTTTCTCGGGGTTGTACCAGCAGCTCGGCAAGCTCGCCCCTGAGACTCGTAAGGAGGCTGGGCAGCGGCTCCACGAGGTGAGGCGTTCGATCGAGACGCTTGCGGCAGCTCGTCGGCAGGAGCTCGAGGCCGGAGAGCGGGCAGCCCGGATGCGGGCAGATCGGCTCGATCTGACTGAGGTGTTCGCCGGGCCGACCGCAGGGCATCTTCACCTCGTCACTCAGGTCCGAGAGCAGCTGGAGGACGTCTTCGTCGGTATGGGCTACGAGATTGCCGAGGGGCTGGAGGTGGAGACGGACTGGTACAACTTCCAGGCCCTCAACGTGCCGATCGACCATCCGGCGCGCAGCTCCGTCGACACCTTCTATCTGGAGGCTGGCGCGAGCGACGAGAACTTCCTCCTCCGGACCCACACTTCGCCGGTGCAGATCCACCTGCTCGAGCGCAACAAACTTCCGATCTATGCCGTCGCGCCGGGCCGGGTGTACCGGCGTGACACACCTGACGCGACGCACCTACCGGTCTTCCACCAGATCGAGGGGCTCGTCGTCGACCGGGGCGTCACCTTTGGCGATCTGGCGGGAACGATCGATACTTTCGTACACGCCATCTTCGGAGAGAACGTCTCGACGCGGCTGCGCCCGGCGTACTTCCCGTTCACCGAGCCCTCCGCCGAGTTCGAGATCTCCTGCCAGATCTGCGACGGCGCGGGTTGCCGGACGTGCTCGATGACCGGCTGGATCGAGCTCGGCGGCTCGGGCATGGTCCATCCAGCCGTTCTCGAGGCGACCGGTATCGACTCCGAGGAGTGGTCGGGGTTCGCGTTCGGTTTTGGGATCGACCGCCTCGCCATCATGCGGTACGGGATCGCCGATCTGCGCTCGTTCATCGAGAACGACGTCCGCTTCTTGGCGCAGTTCTGATGCGGGCGCCCCTCTCCTGGCTGCGTGAGCTGACCCCTCTGTCTGCCGAGGCAGGCGACCGCGCCTCGGTAGTCGAGCTGGCTTCCGAGCTCGACGCGCTCGGGCTCGTCGTTGAGGAGACGGAGTGGGTCGGCCAGGGCCTCGGCGACGTCGTTGTTGCCCGCGTCCTCGAGATCGCCGCCATCGAGGGCGCCGATCGCATCCGGCGAGTCGTCGTCGACCGGGGCGCCGGCGAGACGGAGGTCGTCTGCGGCGCATGGAACTTCGAGGTGGGCGACCTCGTCGTGCTGGCCCCCGTCGGAGCGGTGCTCCCGGGTGACTTCAAGATCGAGCGCCGGAAGATGCGAGGAGTTGTCTCGAACGGGATGCTGTGCTCGGGCCGCGAGCTCCGCCTGTCCGACGACCACGAGGGCATCCTCGTACTCGCACGACCCGAGCACCCCGAGGCCGCGTTGCCGGCAGGGGTCGAGCTCGGCGTCCCTCTCGCAGAGCATCTCGGCTTCGGCCCTGACGTCGTCTTCGACTTGGCGATCGAACCAAATCGTCCCGACTGCCTCTCGATGATCGGCATCGCCCGCGACCTGGCCGCACGCTTCGGCCTACCCCTTCACCTGCCTGAGCCTTTGCTCGTGGAGAGCGGACCGGCCGCCGCAGAGCTCGCGACCGTCGAGATCGACTCGCCGGAGCTTTGCCAACGGTTGATTGCCCGCGTGATGACCGGTGTGACGCATGTCGCGTCGCCTGCTGTCGTGAAGCGGCGGCTCCTGATGGCCGGGATGCGCCCGATCGGCCATTTGGTCGACGCCTCGAACTACGTGATGCTGGAGCTCGGGCAACCGACGCACCCGTACGACCTCGATCACCTAGGAGGCAAAGGGTTGCGTGTGCGGGCCGCCCGGCCGGGCGAGTCGGTCGTCACGCTCGACGGCGAGACGCGGGTCCTCGGCGACCGCGCAGCTCGAGGTGGTGACACTTTCACCGCGCTCGACGCCTTGATCTGCAACGCCCACGACGTCCCGGTCGGGATCGCAGGCGTCATGGGCGGCCAGTCGAGCGAGATCGGTGAGTCGAGTGAACGGGTGTTGTTGGAGGTTGCGCGCTTCTTCCCCGTCTCGGTCGGGCGGACGGCCCGCTACGCCGGCTTGCGGAGCGAAGCCTCTATCCGTTTCGAGCGTGGCGTCGATCCGCTGGGGCTCGAGCGAGCTGCTGCCCGAGTTTGCGAGCTCGTGGTCGGCGCGGCGGTAGCCGCTGGCGTCGAGCCGCCGGTCGTGGCAACAGGTCTCGTCGACGCCAACCCGCGGCCGTTCGAACCGAGCCGGGTCCGGTTGCGCCCGTTCCGGGCGAACGCGCTCCTCGGAGTGTCGCTCGAGGGCTCGGAGATGACGGCGCTGCTGTCACCGATCGGCTACGAGATCGGCGCAGCTGCTACCGGTAGCCCCGGCGCGTCCGGCACGGATGCCGCCATCGAGCTCGTCGTGCCCTCCTGGCGCCCTGACGTCGTCGGCGAGGTCGACGTCATCGAGGACATCGCACGCACCTATGGATACCGCCGGATCCCGACGACCGACCGTCGCTCGCCCTACGTCGGCAGGCTCGACGCGGTGCAGGTCCTCCGGCGCCGGGTCAGGAGAGTGCTAGCCGGGCTCGGGGCGCACGAGGCCTGGACCAGTTCGATCGTCGATCCCCGCGAGCAGGCGCTTGCAGGTGTGGACGCGGCGCTGATCCGTCTCGCCAACCCGATGGTGGCCGAGGAGTCCGTCCTGCGGGGCGGGTTGCTGCCCGGCCTGCTCAAGTCCTTGCGCCACAACGCCTCTCACCGCAACCCTTGGATCCGGCTCTTCGAGATGGGTGATGTCTTCGGGCTCGCCGGGCTGCCCGGCGGCGAGGACGCATCGCTCCCGCACGAGCACGAGCGGATCGCCGTCATGTTGGCGTGGGAGGACGACGACGCCGGCGCGGCGGTGAACGCGTGGCGCGTCGTGGCAGATGCGCTCGGCATCATCGGGGTCGAGATCCTCCAGCCATCACTTCGCGCAAGCGGAGGCGAGGGCGGCGGGGCGCCGGACCTGAGCCCGAGCGAGCTCGCCATCGGGTTGTCCGGATTGCACCTCGCGAGATCGGGCCTCCTCGTGTGTGGCGACGGCGGGACGATCGTCGGAGCGGTAGGCGAGGTCGATCCCGACGTGGCCTCCGCCTTCGGCGTCCCGCATTCGCGTGTCGGTTGGCTCGAGCTGAACGTCGCCAATCTCGTTGGCGCGCCGCGCCGACCTGATGAAGCGCAGCCCGTCAGCCGCTTCCCGTCGAGCGACATCGACCTGGCGTTTGCCGTCGACGAGAGCGTGCCAGCGGCGCGCGTCGAGGCGGCTCTTCGTGCTGTGGCGGGTGAGCTGTGCGAGTCGGTGGAGCTCTTCGATGTCTACCGCGGTGCCGGTGTGGAGGAGGGCCGACGGTCGCTTGCGTATCGGTTGCGGCTCTGCTCTCTCGATCGGACTCTCACCGACGCCGAGGTTGCCGAGGTGAGACAGCGCTGCATCGATGCCGTTCAGTCGGCGCTGCCGGCCGCGCTGCGCGCTTAGCAACTCGGTGCCGAGTGGCCAGTGTTCGCGTCGTACGTCAGTCCTCGATCGCCGCGTAGGCAGCTGTGAGAAGGTCGAGGGCGATATGAGGCGGTCGGGGAGAGGTCCAAGCCGCGTTCGTCAGCAGAATCGTGACCATCTCCTCGGATGGGTCGTTGCGCCATATGGTTCCGAGCCCACCGTCTTTGGAGAGTCCGGAGGTAGTCATCACTCAGTTGGACGACGGGTCGAGCCACTAATCATCGGTCGACGCTATCCCTGCCGGCCGAGCCGGCGAGTCCTGTCACCGAATGCCTTCGGTGACAGCGCGGATGATGTCGTCGGTGGCGGCGTCTACGGCCGGAAGTGCCGCCGTCAGCACGCTCGTTACTGCCGGTAACTCTGCCTCGGAGAACCGCAGGAGGGGCCGGGACTGCAGCCGGCGGTGAAGTGCGCGGGCGACCATTTGCGGCTCCTCGTAGCCGAGCCACCAGCGCTCGTCCCTCATCGTGGCGAAGAGTTGTTGCCAACGGCTTGCAGCGTCGGAGGAGACGGCTGCGGTGACATCAGGTGCTCTCGCCAACACCTGGACGAATTCCGCTTGCACTCCGGCGCGGGTGAGAAGGCAGCCGTCGAGCACGAGCTCGTAACCCGCGTGGCCCACGGCTCGAACCGGGCCAGTCGACAGGCCGGCTGCCAGAAGACCGTCGCGGATCTTGCCTGAGCCCGTGCGGAACGTCTCGAGTGCGTGGAAGGCCTTGTCGGCTCGGTGGTGGAGGACGACGCCGGCCTCGACGCCAGGGGATAGCTGCGACCTGTCGATCCGCGTGCCGGCCATGGACGCCAGATCGGGAAGGGCGGCTCCAAAGGCTTGCTCCCAACCGTCCCCGTCGCATCGGAGGGCAACGTGAGAATGGGCGACGAAGTTCACCTCCGTACCTTTGTCGATGCGCAGGCGAGGCGCCTGCCTTGGCTGTCTCGGTCGGCTCGGTTCGGCTGCCACGACACAACCCCAGACGCGCCGATGCGGCCTGCCAGGGGCAGACCGCATCGGGTTATGTGACTGAGGAGCGGACCGTTAGGCGGCCTTGGCCTGCTCTTGGGTCCCAGCCACGACCAACGCTGGGCTCGAGGACAAGCCGGCCCGGCGACGCTGGCGGTAGCCGGCGATCAGGCCGTCGACCCCGATCCAGCTGGAGGTCTTCCATGTGGCGAGGAGCACGATTGCGAACAGTGCGTAGAACGCACATACGCTGGCGGTTCCCGTCATGACGTAGGTGAACAGCAGTGCCAGGCTGCCGAGTGCCGCAACCGGGGTGAAGAGGCCAAGAACCAGGCCGCACCCGATGGCGAACTCTGCCAGGGCAATAAGGATGCCGATCCAGCCTGCGTTAGGGACAACGAAGCCGTGTAGGAAGCTTCCCCACCAGCTGTAGGCGGGGATCCCGTGGCCGGCGAAGCCGGCGACTCCTGCGCCACCGTTGTGCATGAACGCTGGGTTCTCCGCGCCCCAGAGCTTGGCGACGCCAGCCTGGAGCCACATGATCCCGAGCCACACTCTCATGGCGGTCCAACCAATTGCCATGACCTTCGACTCGGCTAGCCAGTGAAGGGGCCGAGAGGCTTTGACTTCGGACGGATTGCTGAGTAATGCAATGGGATTCTTCATCGAAATTCTCTTCCTTCTGGTCCGGCTCCCCCGGACCTCAACGCCATCCTGAGCGCATGCGCGCGTGTCTGTGAGAGGCAAAGGTCCCGCTAGCCCGGCCAAAGGTCCCATCTCCGCCTGTAAAGGGCCGGGACGGGCGCGTCGGTATCGGCAGCGGCGGCGCCATTAGAGTGCGACGGCGGTCGCGGACGTCCAACGAATGGCTGCGACGCTCGCAAGCCGCAGGTATCCGAGCCTCGAGATCGAGTGCCAGGTCCAAGCCGGAGAGTTCCACGCGAGCACCCCCGCTGTCAGCTTCTCCCGCTGCCTCCGCTATCTGTACGATGCGCCGCGCTGAGCTAGCGCTTGGCCGGCTCGGACTCGAGCGCTGTAAGGAGCGTCTCGGTCTCAGGGCCGAAATACGGGCGGGCTCGCTCGAGCGTCCGCGCTGACAGAGCGAGCAGTACCTGGTCGTACAGGGTGGTCATGGAGTCGATCTGTACGTGGTTGCAGATCGCCTCGAAGGCATCGCAGCACCGCTCGATCAGGGGCTCAGGGCCTCCAGACGCGATCAGATCGCTGAAGAAGTCGGCGAGCTCGTTGAGCACGATGTCATCGGTCAGGTCCTCCTCGTAGAGGTCCTCGAGATCGAGGTAGTACTGGTCAAACTCCGGCGCGAGGGCACCCCGGACGATAGGCGCGCACTGGAGCGTGATCTCGTCGGGATCGAAGGGTGCGGGTGCGGCTTGGCTGGCCGGCGTGATGGGCATGATCGGTCTCCCTCAAGTAGCTGGGTAGCTGTGGGTAGCTGTGTGGAGGGTCGCCCGGAACTCCGAGCCGCCGATCAGATCGCAACGGTTCGAGAATATCTTCCCGGCAGCGCCTCCCGCTTCACCGCCACTGACCGCCTTGCGTTCGCCCATCGAAAGCTCCATTGATCAGGCGTAGCTGAGACATCACGCTGGCGGAGGTTTTACGTGCGGCAACGAATGTGGGCGGGCGGACCTTTTAGATGAGTCAACGCGGCCGCCTCGCCCGGACCAACCCGCGCCAGTAGGCTGCGCCGGTGCCTGGGAACTCCTCTAACGGATCGCGCCGTCTCGCGCTTGCGTCACTCGCCCTTCCCATCGTCGCCATGATGGGACTGTTCGGCTGGGCCGGCACGGAGGCCGTCGCCAGCCCGCTCAACATCGTGCGCTCCTTCTTTGTCGCCTTCAACGCGCAGGATTGCGCCACGATGTCAAATGAGCTGTACACCGCTCCAGGTCAGAAGCCTCCGACTTGCAAGGACCTGACAGGCGGCGGCGGGACCAAGCTGGTCGATTGCAAGCTGACCGTGACGACGGCGCCCGTATCGCTCGGGCAAGCGGCCGAGACGGCGCCGAGCGGCTACGGCGATTCGAGCTGGATCAAGGCATCGTGCGTCGAGACGACGAAAGGCAAGCGATCGACTCTCGTATTAGATGTCTTCGTCGCGACCGATACGACAACGGGTCAACAAGTGATCCTCGCGCTGCAGAACGCCGGCTCCTGAGCCCGAGCGAAGGCGCTCGGGCTTTGCCGCTGAGGTTCAGCCGCACCCAGCTATCGCGACCACCGGCTGGAATCCAAGCCGGTCCGTAGCGTCGCGTGGCGCGACCGCGTCACCGAAGGGATGGAGCGACCCGTCCGCGCCAGCGAGCAGGTAGCCCCTGCCGCTCGAGGTCGGAACGATGCCGACGACAGGGCTCTCCGTGACGGTCGCCCCACCGAGATCTAAGGCGCTCCCGAAGGCTCGGACTGTCCCGTCCGCCGTGGCGATCCAGTAGCCGTCTCGTGTCCCCGCCGTTGCGATCCCGACGACCTTGGCCGTCAGGTGCTCGTCGCGCAGGCAACCGTCGTAGGAAGCGTCCCCGAAGTCGTAGACGGTGCCGTCCTCGGTCACGAAGAAATACCCCTCGCCGCCTGGCGTCGGGGTGAATCCCACCACTGGATGCTCGAGGGGGTAGCTGCGTGCGGAACCGTAGTCCTCGGCACTTCCGAAGCTGTAGAGGCCACCGTCGGCGCCGGCCAGCCAGTATCCCTGCTCGTCAGGGGCGCCGGCCATGGCGACGATCGGGCGTTCGAGCGGGGCGGAGTTCGCCGCTCCGAAGTAACGAGCTGACCCGAAGGTCAGCACGGCGCCGTCTCCGGCGCACAGCCAGTAGCCGCCTGAGCCGACCGAGGCGCTTACGATTGGCTGTCCGAGAAGGCTGTCGGCGGCATCGCCTTGGAACTCGATGTCTACGAAGGGGAACACCATCCCGTCGCCGCAGACGAGAAGGTAGCCCTCGGCTCGGGCGAGAGCGACTTTGGGTGCGCCAGAGTCAGTAGTGGTCTTCGCCATAATGCGGTTCGACTGGTCCCCCCGGCCCTTGATCGCCCTCGTAAGTAGCTCACCAGAGCTTACTTCGGTGGCTGCGACAAACGCATGATCCACGATCCGGCCCTTCAGGCCGAGCGGCCTGTGCAAGGGCCTACTCCTTCGAGCTGGCTTGCTCGAACTTCTCCCGCAGGGTCTCTCGGCGCTGCTGCAGCTCGCGGTAGGTGATCTCGCGGGTGTCGGCGGCCAGTCCCATCGAGGCCCGAACCCCATCGAGGTCGATAGGAGTCGATCGCACGTCCACGCCTACCTCTTCTGCGATCTGAGCGGCGTGGTGCTGCGCGAAGTAGGTCGCGATGACAGCGACCTCCCCGAGGAGGTCGATCTCGGGCGCCATGGTGGCGACGGCTCCGTCCAAGAAGAGCATGTCCTTCACGAACAGCATCAGCTCTTTCGGCATCTTCACGCCGTATGAGAGCAGCTGTTTGGTGAGATCGCGGATCTCGGCAGTCAGCTCTTCGGCCGACAGCAATGTGATGTCCTGGCTGGGCCGGTCCAAGTTGAGATCGCGGATCAAGTCCGCCGTCTCCGCGTCGGCGGGCAAAGCGCCGAGCTCTCGGAGCGCCTCGATCTGGCTCGGGATGTCGTTGGTAGTCCCGCCGACGAGGAGACGTAGGAAGGCCCGGCGCTGTGGCTCGTCGAGGCGCCCTGTGATGCCATGGTCGAGCAGTGCGACGCGTCCCGTCGGCTGCACGAACAGGTTCCCGCCGTGCAGGTCTCCGTGAAACACGCCGTAGAGCAGCGCTCCCTCCAAGAATGCGATCACGAGGCCTCGCAGGACCTCTTGGGTGGCAATGCCCGCGTCGCGCATGCCTGTCACGTCGTCCCAGGCGTAACCCGAGAGGCTCTCCATCACGAGCATGCGCCTCGTGACGAGCGTCGGGTGCGGGCGAGGGACGATGATCGACCGTTGATTGGTGAGAGCAAGGACACGCCCGACGTCGAGCATGCTGTCGGCTTCGAGGCGGAAGTCCAGCTCTTCGACGATCGTCTCAGCAAAGAGCTCGATGAGAGCCGGAGGATTGGCGAGCGCCGATACCGGGATGCGGCCCACGAGGAACGGCGCTATGAAGCTCATGACCGCCAGGTCATGGCGTACCAGCGAAGCGACGTTCGTCCGCTGCACCTTCACGACCACTTCTTCGCCGGTCCGGAGCACGGCGCGGTGCACCTGGGCTATCGAGGCCGCTGCGATCGGTACCGGATCGAAGCTGGCGAAGGTCTGCTCAAGAGGTCCGGCGAGCTCCGCCTCGAGCGTCGCCCGCACGACCTCGAACGGCTCGGCCGGTACCCGGTCACGCAACAGCTTGAACTGCGAGACCACTTCCTCGGGGAAGATACCGTCACCGGACGAGAGGATCTGCCCGAGCTTTATGTAGGTCGGGCCGAGATGCTGGAAGCTCACCCGGAGGCGGCTCGAGAGGCCGAGGCGGGACTTCTCGGACCCCTTTCGGCGGTCGAACAGGTACCAGAGCCCGAAGGTCCCACCGAGCACACGGGTGACCCGCGCAATGCGGCGAGTCGGAGGAAACCGGCGCCGGCGTACGAGGCGGGGTAGCTCGGCTCTTGTGCGCGCCCGGAGGGCCTCGACGTTCCGCCGCCAGGGCAGGTACTCAGGGTCGATGACGAAGGGTGCCGACTCGCTGAAGGAGTAGTCCGCTACGTCCGATGGTGGATCAGGCACGAACCCAGTCAAGCGTGCAAAGTGTCGGTGCCAGGTCAGTCGCGGAACGTCGCGAGGACGATCGTCCCGTTGTGACCGCCAAAACCGAAGCTGTTCGAGAGCACAGCGCCGTCCTCGAAAGGACGTGGGCCGCCTGTCACGACGTCGATGTGAATCTCGGGGTCGAGCTCCTCGAGGCCTACTGTCGGCGGGATCTGGCGCCGGTGGATCGTCAACGCGGTAGCCACGCCTTCGATGGCGCCGGCTGCGCCGAGGGAGTGTCCGGTGACTCCCTTCAAGCTCGTCACCGGCGGCGTCGGGCTGCCGAAGAGCTTCGCGAGCGCCTCGGCCTCGGCGAGATCGTTGAGCGGTGTCGAGGTCCCGTGGGCGTTGACGTGCGTTACATCGCTCGGCGAGATCCCGGCATCCTCGAGGGCAAGCTCCATGCACGCGAGAGCGCCGGCGCCGCCGGGCAGCGGCGCAGTGATGTGATGGGCATCGGCGCTCGACGCCGCTCCCAGCACTTCTGCGTAGATGCGGGCTCCGCGAGCCTGCGCGTGACCGAGGTCTTCGAGCACTAGGGCGCCACCGCCCTCACCCATGACAAAGCCATCCCGTCTCCTGTCGAACGGCCTCGACTCACCCGAGGTCGACAGTGCTGTCATGTTCGAGAAGGCGGCCATCGCGACCGGCGTCATCGCCGCCTCCGCGCTGCCGGTCATGACCACGTCGCAGCGGCCCCAGGCGATGAGCCGGTAGGCCGCCCCGATCGAATGGGTCCCGGCTGCACAGGCCGTCACGACCGTCTCGCAAGGGCCGCGCCAACCTAAGCGCATTGAAATGGCGGCCGCCCCCGCGTTGGCCATAAGCATCGGCACGAGGAAGGGGGAGACCCGTCGAGGTCCCTTCTCGATGTGGATCTGAATCTGCTTCTCGAGCGTCTCGAGGCCACCGACGCCCGTGCCGAAGATCACGCCGGCGCGCGCCGGATCAGGATCGAGCTCCCCTGCGTCATCGAGGGCCATCTGGGCAGCAGCGACGGAGAACTGCTGGAAGCGGTCGCCGCGCCGCGCCTGCTTCACGTCGAGCCACGGGGTCGGGTCGAAGTCGCGGACCCGCCGGTCACCTTCGGGTGCCGGTCCGTTCAGGCCCTCGAAGAACTTGTCGAGACTCATCCCGGCACAGGACACGATCCCGAGGCCGGTGACGACGACGCGCCGACGGCCACGGCGCTTGAGCTCCATCAGATCTTGGAGGTCACGAGCTCGAAGGCTTGGCCGATTGTCTCGACACCCTCGAGCTCTGTCTCCTCGACCGTGATGTCGAATGCCTCTTCGAGCGCCATCACGAGCTCGACCACTTCGAGGCTGTCCGCTTCGAGGTCATCGGAGAAACGGGCGTCAAGCGTGATCTTCTCGGCCGGCACCTGGAGTACCTCGACTGCACAGCTCTTGAACTTCTCGAACGCGGCTTCGTTCTCCACGCTTCGGTCACCTTTCATGTCGCGGCCGGCGCTCATCGCGCCGGACCGTGGGTCGGTTAGCTCTCTAGTGTCCCATCCCGAGGCCACCGTCTACGGGGATGACGGCTCCGGTCACGTACGCGGATGCGTCGGCGGCAAGCCACGCTACGACGTTCGCGACCTCTTCGGGTTCAGCCGCTCGCCCGAGGGGCACCATCTGAGTCAAAGCAGCGATGCGGTCGTCGGGGAGACCGGCGATCATATCGGTCGCTACCACTCCCGGAGCCACGACGTTGACCGTGATGTTGCGACCTGCGAGCTCGCGGGCAAGCGACCTCCCAAAGCCGACGAGGGCTGCCTTCGAGGCGGCGTAGTTCGTCTGGCCTGCCGAGCCGAGGTAGGCGACGACGGACGACAAAAGCACGATCCGCCCGTAGCGCGCCCTCACCATCCGAGCCGATGCCCGCTTGGTCGCCCGGAACACGGCCGTCAGGTTGGTGTCGATCACTCGCGCCCACTTCTCCTCCGACATCCGCAACAGCAATGTGTCGTCAGTGATGCCGGCCGAGCAGACGAGCACCTCGACATTTCCGAGGGCGGCTTCGACCTCGTCAAAGGCTCGGTCGATTTCCGCCGTCGAATTCACGTCGCAGCGAACGGGCAAGAGCGGGATCGAGCCCTCCGGCCCGTCGAGGGCATTAGGAGCCTCGCTTTTCCATGTGATCGCTACCTGATAACCATCGGCCTGCAGTCGCCGGGCACACGCGAGCCCGATCCCCCTCGAGCCTCCCGTGACGAGGACGACCCTGCCATCGCTCACTGGCCCCACCTGACGACCGCGCTCGCCCAGGTCATGCCCGCGCCGAAGCCCGAGAAGAGGATGAGATCACCGTCAGAGAGCCGGCCTGCGTCGGCTGCCGCGGCAAGGGCGATCGGGATCGAGGCCGACGAGGTGTTGCCCGTCTTGTCGAGGACGATCGCGGTGCGATCCTGCGGGATCCCGAGTCGTTGGGTCATTGCGTCAATGATTCGCTGGTTCGCCTGGTGGGGCACGAACAGCGCGATCTCGTCGGCGGTTACACCTGCCTGATCAAGAACCTTCAACGCCGACTCGACGGTCGCCCGGACCGCTCGCCGAAAGACCTCCCGGCCCTCCATCTTCATGAATCCGCCGTGGTCGCAGTAAAGGATCGACAAGAGCGAGCCGTCGAGGCCGAGGTCGCTTGCGAGGATCAGCGGCTGGGCGTCGTCACGATGCTCGAAGACGACTGCGCCGGCTCCGTCGGCGAACAACACCGCCGTCGCGCGGTCCTCCATGTCGGTGATGACCGAGAGGGTTTCCGAGCCGATCACGAGCGCACGCTTGAATCCGATACCGGCCCCGAGCATCGCGTCAGCCACGACCGTGGCGTAAACGTAACCAGCGCACGCCGTGTTCAGGTCGAAGGCAGCGCCCGAGCAGCCAAGCTGGGCATGGACGGTCGAGGAGGTTGCAGGGATTGCCTTGTCGGGCGTCGTCGTCGCGAGGATCAGGAGGTCTATCTCGCTTGGTGCGAGGCCCGCCATGGTGATAGCGGCCGCGCCCGCCTCGACGGCAAGGCCGGAGGTCGTCCCACCAAAACGACGCTCGTGGATTCCGGTCCGTTCGACGATCCAGGTATCGGTCGTCTCGAGGCGAGCCTCGAACTCGGCGTTGGTGACAACCTTCTCGGGCAGGGCTGTGCCCCATCCCGTGATGACCGATCCGCTCACTTTGACCCCTCTTCTGTCGCGCGAAGCCATGCAACGGGCTGTCCCGAGGTCACGCGCTCGCCCGGGAGGACGAGGACGCCTTCGACCGACCCTGCGAAGGCAGAGCGGATCTCCGTCATACCCACGTGGCCCACGAGATCTCCGACGGCGATGATCACCGAGTCTCTCGCGCCGCCGCGGCCGGGCGTCAGGGACTGAAGGCCGTCGGCGACCGCGAAGAGGCCGGCGGCAGGTGACAGGACCAACCGCTCGTCCATGTTGAACCGCTCACCTGATCGTTGGTCGGCGCCAGAGTCGAGGATTGAGTTGTGCCCGGCCAGCACTTCTACGAGGCGCTGGAGATCATCCGGGGTGGATACCGAGACGGCGATCGTCTCGGCAGTCGGGATAAGCCGCCTCGCGAGGCTAGTGAGCACGCCGCCGGGGCCGAGCTCGACGAACGTCTGTGCGCCCTCGTTGAGGAGCGCTTCGATCGTCTGTCTCCACCTGACCGGGCTGCAGAGCTGAGCCGAGAGGAGGCCGGGCCAGTCCGCCGCCGCGGGATGAGGCCTCGCGTCGACATTCGCGATCACCACCGGCTCGGGATCGCGGAACGTCACGTCGGCAAGAGCCTTGCGGAGGCGATCGCGGGCCGGGCTCATCATCGGAGTGTGGAAGGCGCCCCCGACCGGGATCGGCAGGACCTTCTTCGCGCCGAGCTCCTTCGCCAGCCGGCCGGCCTCGGCCACCGCCTCCGCCGATCCCGCGATCACGACCTGACCGGTCCCGTTGTAGTTGGCCACCCATGCGTCGCCCTCGGCCCGCAGGCAAGCCGATTCGACGCCGTCGTCGTCGAGCCCGAGCACTGCTGCCATCGTGCCGGGGGACTCTTCGGCGGCCTCTTGCATGGCTGCGCCTCGTTCGGCGACGAGATGGAGGGCCGACTCCAGGTCGACAGCTCCCGATGCTACGAGCGCTGAGTACTCACCGAGGCTGTGACCAGCACATACGCCCGGCTCGAGGCCGAGCCGCTCGGCGGCGTCGAGGACTACGAGGCTCATCACGAACGTAGCGACCTGAGCGTTGTCCGTCCGGGTCAAGGTGGCCTGGTCGGCCTCGAGGATGAGCTCGGCGACGTCGCGGCCTGTTATCTCGGACGCGGCATCGACAAGCTCGAAAGACGGATGATCCTGCCAGGGCGCGCCCATACCCGGGCGCTGAGAGCCCTGTCCGGGAAACGTAAACGCGAGCACCCTGCTCCTCCCTGTTCCGCCCCCGGCCCCGTCGGTCCGGATGCGGGCGTCCTTTCGAAGTCTGACCCGCGCGAGGGCCGATTGGTTACTTCCTCCCGCTGAGCTGCCATTACTAGCTCACTTCGTATGAGATCTCCGCCCGAAGCGGAAGATGGTCCGAGTTGCCCAACCGGGCGACGCTGCCGGAGAGCACCTTCACCGGCGGCGTGACGAAGAGGTGGTCGAGCTGGTGGCGAGGCCGCTGCGACGGCCAGGTCTTGCCCAGCGCCGCCCGATGCCATCCCGGGAGCGCGAGGGAGATCGGTGGGCCCCAGAAATTCATGTCGCCCCCGAGTACTGCCGGCATGTCCCGCGGCGGCAATGCCGCGTAGAGCCGGCGAAGATGCAATGGGGAGCCATGTGTGGAGTGCGCCATGTGCGTGCCCACGACCTGCAGCCCGCTTGCAAGGGTGACCGAAAGAGCGGCGCGGGCTGTGAAGTCCCTCCGGAGATGCCCGAGCTCGATCGTCCGCGAGGAGACCGGGGACCCGCGAGTGAGCACGGCGAGCCCCCAGGTTCCCTCCTCGTACCCGGCATTCTCTGAATCGCCTGCACGGATATAGCGCCCGACGCGAAGCGCTCGCCCTGCGCGGGGATAGGGCTTGTGTGGTTCCCAGAGATCAGTGTCGCCGACGCCGGCGGGCAGCTCGTCGCGCGTCCGCCAGGAGCGTGAGAGAGGAAGCTCGAGAGCCTCGTATCCAAGAGCAGAGGCGATCTCAGCCGCCTGACTCGTCGCGCCCACAGGGGCGAACACCTCTTGCAGGATCAGGACGTCGGCCCCGAGGGAGCGACACGCCTCGATCAGGTCGTAACGCCGGCCAAACCCGTCCATGCCGGCGTGAACGTTGAAGGTCGCCACGATAAGTCGCGTCTCGCCCATGGAGCGCGCAACGGTAATCGCTCGATATCGGACTCTGCAGTGTTGCTCTGTGCCCGGAGCGGGAGTCGAACCCGCACGCCCTTTCGGACAGCGGCTTTTGAGGCCGCCGCGTCTACCATTCCGCCATCCGGGCTTGGCGAAGAGCGTACCTGCAGCACGGCACCGGTGACGATCTGCAAGCCTGATCGGAATGCAATGGCGCCGGAACGAGTCGGTAATACATGGGCCTCTCCGCCCTGGCGAGCTAGCCGAGGTCGCAGTCCTCGGCGACCTCGCGCTCGTGCTCGAGGTGATCGGCTGGTTCGCACCGCTCGGTGGCGCCTTCCAGGCTCTTGCGATCGTGCCGTTCGCCGTTCTCTCTTCGCGGCATCGTCTGCGGGCGGGAGTGATCGCGGTGGTGAGTGCCGCGTCGGTGGCGTTTCTCATCGGAGGCATCGGCATCGTGCTCCAGACGGCACTCGCCGGGTCGGTTGGCCTCTCGATCGGGACGACCTTCCGTCGCAGGTGGACTTCAGGCGTGTCGGTCGCGATAACGCTCCTCGTCGCCGGCGTGCCGATCGCAATCGTGAGCGACTTCGTGGACTGGATCTCGCCAGGATTCCGCCGCCTCAGCTTCGCCCAGGTCAGGCTGTTGTGGCGGGACGTTGTGCGAGTGCTCGACGGTTTAGGGATGTCGCAGGCGGCAGCCAACGGCACGCACACCTTGAACGTTGCGACCACCAACTGGTGGATCACGATCCCGGTCGTGGAGTTAGCCGCCGTCTTGTTGGTGGCGGCGCTTTGTCTGAGGATCCGGCCGTTTCTTCTTGCGCTCACGAAGACCTCGCTGGCTCCATACACCGGTGGCCTCGCCGAGCGCGCCGCAGGGGTGGAGGGCCCGATCGCGCCGGTGCCGGCTCGGGTTGAAGGAGTCTGGTTCCGGTATCCGGAGGCTAGAACCGACGCTTTGTCCGGGGTGGACCTCGAAGTCAAAGGAGGTGCGCTCGTCGCGTTGGTCGGACCGAATGGATCGGGGAAGTCGACGCTCGTCCGGGTGATCGCCGGACGACTCGACCCGGTGATCGGCCGTGTCGATCGACCCGGTCGGCCTGGTTACGGAGAACGCGGTGGGACGGCCATGGTCTTCCAGCGTCCCGAGAGCCAGGTTCTTGGTGTCAGGGTTAGAGACGACTTGTGGTGGGGACTCGAGACAGGCGCACGGCCCCCGATCGGCCCCCTGCTCGGGTTGGTGGGGCTCGAGGGCTTCGAGGAGCGGGAGACGGCCACGCTCTCCGGCGGCGAGCTGCAACGCCTTGCGATCGCTGCGGCTCTCGCGCGCGAGCCCAAGCTCGTCATCTCGGACGAGGCGACGGCGATGCTCGACGCGGAGGGGCGAGCCGACATCATGGCGCTGCTGGAGCGACTGCGCGATCAGGGACTCGCGGTCGTCCACGTGACGCACCGGATGGCCGAGACGCGGGTGGCTGATGTCGTGGCGGAGATGCGGCAAGGACGGGTCGTGTCTATCGGGAGTCCGGCGGATTCCGGCGCCGCTCCGACGACCGGAGAAACGGTCGTCGGACTCGCCCCCAGATCCGCGGGCGGACCCGGAGGCCGCCCCGGGCCACAGCAAGGGGAGAGGCTGGGGGAGCGGGAGCGGCCGTTTCCTCTTGTGAGTTTGCGGGGGGTGGGTTACGAGTACGCGGCGGGGTCGCCTTGGGCCAAGCGGGCTCTGCAGGGAGTCGATCTCGACCTCGGGACCGGGGAAGGCGTCGTCGTCACGGGAGCGAACGGCTCGGGCAAGACGACCCTGGCGTGGATCCTCGGTGGGTTGATGGCTCCGTCGGAAGGCCGGGCCTATATCGGCGGCAGCCCGATCGATGCTGCACCTGGTCGCGTAGGAGTCGCCTTCCAACACGCCAGGCTCCAGCTGCTCAAGCCGTGGGTACTGGCTGACGTTGCCGCTGGCGCGAGTGACGACGCCGCCCGCGACGCCTTGAGGGCCGTCGCCCTCGATCCCTACGAGATCGGTCCGCGGAGGGTCGACGATCTCTCGGGCGGTGAGCAGAGGAGGGTAGCTCTTGCAGGGCTCCTGGTACGCCGCCCCGACTTGCTGGTTCTCGACGAGCCCTATGCCGGCCTCGACGACGAGGCGCGCTTGGCCCTCGCCTCGGTGCTGCGAGACCTTCGGCTGAACCACGGCATCGCGACCGTGGTCGTGTCGCACGATCTCGACAACGCCGAGATGCTCGGGGAGCGCCTCGTCAGACTGGAAGCGGGCTCCGTCGTAGGCGAGGAGCTCATCGCATGGTGATGGTCGATCGGCAAAGCGCCAAGAACAGGGCTCGGCGCCGGCAGCTCGCCGACCTGCATGTGCTCAGGTACGTACCTGGTTCGAGCGCTATCCACCGGTGCTGGGCCGGGACGAAGATCCTCACTATCGCCGCTTTGAGCATCGGGCTCGTGCTCTGGCCGACTTGGAGCGCCACAGGCCTCGTGGCGGCGCTGGTCATGAGCGGATTCCTCGTCGCTCAGCTGCCCGCTGGGGTGGCGCCGCGCGTGCCGAGGTGGGTGTGGATCGTCGTGCTTGTCGGGGCCGGCCTGGCGCTCGCATCCGGCGGCCTGCCCGATGCGCACCTGGGCTCGGTATCGGTGGGAGTCGGCGGCCTGGCGGTGTGGGCACGGTTCTCTTTGATCGGCATCGAGGTGCTGTCTCTGGCCGCCCTTGTCAGCTGGACCACTGCCCTAGCTGACCTGGCGCCGGCACTCGCGAGGTTGGCCGGCCCGCTGAGGCGCCTGCGGGTCCCAGTCGACGAGGTCGTCGGAGCAATCGCCCTCGGAATTCGCTGCCTGCCGCTCTTGCTCGAAGAGGCGCGTGTGCTGAGCGCGGCTCGTCGCACTCGTCGACCTGAGCGGCTTCACGGCATGCAGGAACGGGCCGACGCGCTCGAGGAGATCCTGTTCACGGCGCTTTCCAGTGCGCTGCGGAGAGCGCGGGAGCTAGCCGAGGCGATCGAGGCGCGAGGAGGCAGCCCGAGCTCACCGTCGGAGACACATCCTCTGCAAGGGGTCGACTTCGTCGTGCTCGGGCTTGCGGCTACCGCCTTCGTGGGAATGGTGCTCCTTCGCTAGGCGGCCTCGCGGTGCTGCGTACACTGCCCAGGTGGAGCGGCAAACCGTAGAGCGGCGACTCACCGAGGTTCACGGTCGTCTCGTGAAGGCTCGTGAGGAGCTCGCTATCGTCGAGGAGCAACTCCTCATGTTCACCGACACGGCCGAGGACGCGAGGCTGCGAGCCCTTGTCTCGGAGACACCTCTCGCCAACCATGAGTGGCAGGAGGCACGTCGCCACGAAGAGGCAATGATTCGAGGCCGGGACTCTGCAAGGGCTCGGGTGGGCGAGCTCGAGCGGGCGCAAGACGAGCTGCTCGCAAAACTCGTAGTCTGAGTCCTGTCCACACGGGCTGGTAAGGCGGATGCGGTGTTGGTGCCGCACCGGAGCAAAGGAGCGCGGAGATTGAGCAGGACCGTCGTCATCGCCGAGGATGAAGCGATCGTGCGTCTCGATCTGCGAGAGATCCTCGAGGAGAACGGATTCGAGGTCGTGGGAGAGACGGGGCGAGGTGACGATGCCGTCGCGCTTGCCAAGCAGCACGAACCGGACCTCGTGATCCTCGACATCAAGATGCCCGGTCTCGACGGCCTCTCGGCCGCCAAGGAGATCAACACCGGGCGGCGTTCGGCGGTGTTGATACTGACCGCGTTCAGCCAACGCAACCTGATCGAAGAGGCCCGCGACGCGGGCGCTCTCGCATACCTCGTCAAGCCGTTCCAGCAGGAGGAGTTGCTGCCTGCTATCGAGGTCGCGCTCGGGCGCTTTGCCGAGATGCAGGCCCTCGAGGCGGAGAACGCTGCTCTCGCCGACGACAAACGGAGCCTCGAGGAGCAGCTCGAGACGCGCCGGTGGGTGGACCGGGCGAAGGGAAAGCTCATGGACGATCATCAGCTCTCGGAGTCACAAGCTTTCTCGTTCATTCAGCAGACATCGATGAACCGGCGGACGACGATGCGCGAGGTTGCCAAGTTGGTGGTTGACGGGTCGATCATCCCCGAAGCGAGCTGACCGAGGGCGCCCACTTTCTGAGCAGGCCCGAAACCATCTCACAGGAGCTTCACAGTCTGAGGCTCTTGACTGTGGCATAGGCGTGCGCCACCTGTATGCGCCTGCATTCGATCGTCGACGCCGACTCAAGGGGACGCATGTTCTTCACATATCTCAGGCGAGAGCTGAGACGCCGCGCCAAGCAAGCGATCGTCGTGGCGATCGGTCTTGCGATCGGCATCGGCCTCGTCATGACCGTGTCGGCCGCTTCAGCAGGCGTAAAGACAGCGCAGGGGGCGGTCCTCCACTCCCTCTACGGCGTCGGCACCGACATGACTGTCACGAAGACAGCAACGTTCGGCGCCGGCGGCACCCAGCACTTCGGCGGCTTCGGTAGCGGGACGAGCGGTACTCGTCCAGCGGCCGGTACCAAGATCTCCCGCAACACGTTGCGACCTACGGCGGGCCAGGCGACGTTCTCCTCGACGGCCGTGTCAAAGGTCGCATCGCTCCACGGCGTGGCTGCCGCAACCGGCGGGCTGAACCTGAGCGACACGAGCTTCTCGGGGACGATCCCGAACTCCGGCTCCGGTGGAGGAGGGTTCTCCGGCGGCTCGCCCAACTTCAACGTCAGCTCGTTCACCGTCGACGGTGTGGCTATCTCGAATTCGGCCGTCGGCCCGCTCGGATCGTCGCAGATCTCGAAGGGTGGTTACTTCAGCTCGACCGACAACAACGCCGAAGTCGCGATCGTGAGCTCCTCGTACGCCAACTCGCAAAAACTCAGTGTCGGTTCGAAGCTCGACGTGGCGGGCACGTCCCTCTCGGTCATCGGCATTGCCTCCACCTCGAGTTCGACGGCGGACGTCTTTATCCCGCTCGGTACAGCGCAGACGCTCGCCAAGCTGAAGAACGACGTGTCTATCGTCTACGTGAGCGCCACGAGCGCATCGGCAGTCTCTGGCGTCTCCTCGGAGGTCAAGACCGCGCTGCCGAGCAACACCGTCACCACGTCGGCCAGCCTCGCGAGCGAGGTGAGCGGCTCCCTCTCGAGCGCAGCCAACCTCGCGACGAATCTCGGCAAGTGGCTGTCGATCGCCGCACTCATCGTGGCCTTCCTGATAGCTGGCCTGCTGATGATGGCGGCCGTCTCCCGTCGCGTACAAGAGTTCGGGACGTTGAAGGCGATCGGCTGGCGCACCCGGCGGATAGTGGGACAGGTAATGGGTGAGGGAGTAACGCTCGGGCTTGTAGGGGGTGCGATGGGCCTCGCCTTAGGCGTTCTCGGTTCGGTGGTCGTGACGGCCGTCTCGCCCACGCTCACTGCCACGGTCGGGTCCACGTTCGCGACCGCCGGTGCGGCCTCCGGCGCATTCGGTGGCGGTGGCGGCTTTCCAGGTGCCGGAAGCTTTCCAGGCGCTGGGTCAGGGTCTCGCCCTTCGTTCTTCGGACGGCCAGGCGGGGCAAGCAGCGCAGCCCACACCGTCCTCGTCCACCTGACGGCACCTTTGCAGGGCGGCACGATCGTGCTCGCGGTTGGGTTGGCAATTGCCGGCGGGCTAGTGGCCGGTGGGTTCGGCTCCTGGCGCGCAGCGAGGCTCCGTCCCGCAGCAGCCCTGCGGAGGGTCGAGTGACCCGGCAGCCAGAGCAATCGACAGTGCAAATGACCCGATCGACGAGGGAAGACCCAGGCCATGTATCAGCTGACTGACGTCCGCAAGTACTTCGACAAGGGCGGCCAGATCGTCCGGGCGCTCGATGGCGTGAATCTTGTTATCGAGGACGGGGAGTTTCTTGCGATTCAGGGTCCGACCGGGCAGGGCAAGTCGACGCTCTTGCAGCTTCTCGGTGGGCTCGACCGGCCAAGCACCGGGCAGGTCCTCTTCGACGGCCGTGACCTCGCGAAGCTCGCCGAGAACGAGCTGGCGGATCTGCGGGCATCCGCCTTCGGATTCGTCTTCCAGACCTTCAACCTGATCCCGACGCTGACGGCGCAAGAGAACGTCGAGACCGCTCTCGTCCCGCTTCACAAGAGCACCGCCGATCGCCAGCAGATGGCGCTAGCCGCGCTGGCCGAGCTCGGTCTAGCGGACCGCTCGACTCACCTCCCCTCGGAGCTGTCCGGCGGTCAGCAGCAGCGCGTGGCGATCGCTCGGGCGCTTGTGAAGAACCCGAAGGTGCTGCTGGCGGACGAGCCGACGGGAAACCTCGACGAGGAGACGCGTGACGAGATCGTGGCGCTCCTCGAAGGGCTCTGGCGTGACCGCGGCCTCACGCTGATCATCGTGACCCACGACAGCACGGTTGCCCGGCGCGCAGCCCGGACGGCGATCATGCGGGTCGGCAAAGTCTCGATCAAGAAGCAGCCCGAGAACAAACGGCCCGCGCCTGTCGCCTGAGATCAGGCCGCAACGCCTAGGCGGCCCCCGCCGGCACCACGAATAGCTGGCGGCTCATAGCTGGACCGAGCGGTACCGACACGCCGCCGATGTCGATCGTGAGGGTGCCGTCCGGTGCCTTCGACAGCACCGTTGCGACCACTCCCGGGATGAAGCCGCTCTCGCTCAGGTACTCGAGTGCGCCCGCGTCCACTTCCACCTGCTCGGTGATCCGAGCCAATCGGATCGCTTCGCCCGGCCGGGCGTCAGCGAGCGCGTGCTGGGCAGTTCTCGCCTGTGGTGCCCCGGGGATCGGGTTCCCGTGCGGGCAGGTTGAAGGGTTGCCGAGAATCTCGACGAAACGAGCCTCCACCTCATCTGAGATCACGTGCTCCCACCGGCCGGCTTCGAGGTGGGCCTTCGCCCACGGCAGCCCAACGATGTCGACGAGGAAGCGCTCGGCGAGGCGGTGCTTGCGCACGACGCTCTCGGCTCGTGCCCGTCCCTGAGTGGTCAGCGTGACGCCCCGGCCGCGTCGTGCGACGTATCCCTCACCTTCGAGTCGGTGCACCATCTCGGAGACCGATTGCGGGCTGTGCCCCAGCCGCTCGACGAGGCGCGCCTGGATAACTGGGACGCCCTCTTCCTCGAGAGCGTGGATCGTCTCGAGGTACTCCTCGAGCGGGGGATGGAATCCGTCGGGCGCCACTACCGCGATCGTACCTACCATGGCGTGGTGGCCCCCTACCTGCTTCTCGACGGGCACTCGCTCGCCTTCCGTGCCTGGTTCGCCCTGAAGGATGCCAACCTCGTCACTTCTTCCGGCCAGGAGACCCAGGCGGTCTACGGATTTGCGGGGATGCTCGGCCGGCTGCTCGAAGATCACTCGCCCGTCGGCATGGCGGTCGCCTTCGACCTGAGCGGGCCGACATTTCGGGACGGCATAGCCGCGGATTACAAGGCGGGGCGGGCGCCTACCCCGGAGACATTGCACGAGCAAGTGAATCTCATCCGGCGCGTGGTCGAGCTGATGGGGATCCCGGTCGTGGAGATTCCCGGCTACGAGGCGGACGACGTGCTCGCCACTCTCGCCACCCGGCTCGACGAAGCGGGCGAGGACGTCATCATCGTGACCGGCGACCGGGACTGCTACCAGCTCGTCCACGATCCCCACGTCCGCGTCCTCTACAACCGGCGTGGTGTCACGGACTACGTCTTGTACGACGAGAGCGGCATCGTGGACCGGACGGGGGTCACGCCCGATAAATATCCCTTCCTCGCAGCTTTGAGAGGCGATCCTTCCGACAACCTGCCGGGCGTGCCGGGAGTGGGGGAGAAGACCGCTGCCAAGCTCGTCAACGCCTACGGTGACATCGACTCGCTCTACGCCCATCTCGACGACCTGACGCCGAAGTTGCGCGCATCGCTCGTAGATCACGAACAGCGAGTCCGCCAGAACTTCTTGATGACGCCGCTCGTGCGGGACGTACCGCTCGGCTACGAGCTCGCCGACCTCCGCCTTGGAGGATCGGATCGAGAGGAGCTCAACAACCTCTTCACGCTCCTCGAGATCCGCGCACCGCGAGACCGGATCCTGAAGGCCCTCGACCGGCTGGAAGACGGCGGCACGGGCGCGAGCGCCGGGGCGCCGCAGGGACCGGCTAGCACGACAAGCCTCCGGCCGTTGAAGGTTGAGGTCATCGACGAGGTGGCAAGAGCACGATCGGTCCTCGGCGAGCTCGTCGCGACCGGCGGGGCGATCGCCGTCGACCCGGAATGGACCGGCCTGCCGGGCCGATCGGAGCTCGTCGGGCTGGCGCTCTCGGCGGTGGAGGACGCGCCTGGCGCTGACGAGGGACCGCGCTCACCGGATCGGAGCGCATACTTCCTTCCCGCTTCGCTGCTCGCTGACGTCCGTGAAGAGCTCAGCGCCGTGCTCGGCACCGGCGCCGAGACGGAGCCCCGGTTAGTGGCGTTCAGGGCGAAAGAGCTCATGAGAGTCCTCATGCCGCTCGGCTATGAGATGACCGGCCTCGACCTCGACTTGGCGGTAGCCAACTACCTGGTCGACCCGAGTGGAGCCCAAGCCACTCTCCAGGCAATGGCGGGTAACCCCGAGGCACAGGCCTCGAGTGCGACCGGGACCCAGCTCGGCTTTGATGTCGCCGGAGACGCAGCCCAACCTTCGGTCGCCGAGGCGGCCGGCGCGCGAGCCGCCCTGCTCGCCGAGCTCGCACCTCAGATGCGCTCGACGCTGGCGGAGAACGGCGCCGAGACGCTCTACGAGACGATCGAGCGGCCGCTCATCCGGGTCCTTGCGAAGATGGAGATTGCCGGGGTTGCCGTCGACCGCGCACGTCTCGAGCAGATCAACGCCGAGCTCACCTCTGAGTCCGAGCGACTCGAGGCAGAGGTTCAGCAATTGGCGGGCGAGTCGTTCAGGGTCAACTCGACCCAACAGCTCCGCCACATCCTGTTCGAGGTGCTAGGCCTCACGCCTCAGAAGAAGACGAAGACGGGCTACTCGACCGATGCCCAGAGCCTCGAGAGACTGCGCGACGCGCACCCGATCATCGAGACTCTGCTCGCATATCGAGAAGTAGAGAAACTCCGCTCCACCTACGGCACCGGCCTTCTTTCTGAAGTGGCCCCTGACGGCCGGATCCATGCCTCGTTCAACCAGACGGTCGCGAGGACCGGTCGCCTGTCATCCGACCAGCCCAACCTCCACAACATCCCTGTGCGCTCGACGCTCGGGCGGCAGTTCCGCGAGGCTTTCGTACCGGGCGAAGGCTGCGAGCTGCTCGTTGCTGACTACGACCAGATCGAGTTGCGCGTGATCGCCCACCTCGCCGAGGACCCGGGCCTCATCGAGGCGTTCCGGACGGGCGTCGACATTCACAGCGTGACGGCACAGCGCATCTTCGGCGTCGACGCTGCCGGGGTGACTCCGATGATGCGGTCGCGGTCGAAGATGGTCTCTTACGGCCTCGCGTACGGCATGGAGGCCTACGGCCTCTCACAGCGCCTTGCCATCCCGGTCGAGGAGGCGGCCGCGATCTTGAACCAGTACTTCGTCGCTTTCCCGAACGTGAAGGCCTACATGAACCAGACCATCGGAGACGCGCGGGCAAAGGGGTACACCGAGACGTTGTTCGGCCGTCGGCGGTACCTCCCCGAGCTCGGCTCCTCGAACTATCAGGTGCGCCAAGCGGCCGAGCGACAGGCGATGAATGCGGGCATCCAGGGCCTGGCGGCCGACATCTTCAAAGTGGCGCTCGTCGGTTTGGACAGCGCTCTTTGCGAGGGCGGCTTTGCCAGCCGGATCATCTTGCAGGTCCACGACGAGATCCTCACCGAGGTCGTCCTGGCCGAGTCGGACGAGGTGGCGGCGTTGACCGAGGACGTGATGCGGTCGGCTGCCGATCTGTCGGTACCGCTCGCCGTGCACGTCGCCCGCGGCCCGACCTGGGCATCGGCGAAAGACGGCGGCGGAGTCGTCCTAGAGGACCTTGACGACGAGGACCTGGCAGCCGACTTCTGAGTGGCGGAACAAGCCTCCCGCCAGGTGGTATAGCCTTTCGATGCGAGCGTGAGCGCTGGGCAGAGCTGCAGCGGCGCCGACCTCGGATCAGAACGCCAACCATCCATCTCCCGCCATGCCCAGGCGGCCTAGTTCCCGTTAGAGAGCGACTCGACCTGATGTCCGTCACAACCCTTGCAACGCCCACCCCCGACGATTCGGAGCGCTTCGGCACCTTCGACGCGATGGGCACGTACATCCCGATGCAGATCACCGAGGATGACCTGGGAGATCTTTCCCTCGAAGAGGCAATCGACAGCACGATCCACCCGTTCGACGATGGCGACATCGTGAAGGGCACGGTCGTCAAGATCGACAAGGACGAGGTACTGCTCGATATCGGCTTCAAGTCCGAGGGCGTGATTCCCTCCCGCGAGCTATCGATTCGCCACGATCTCGACCCGCATGAGGTGGTCTCGCTCGGTGAGGAGATCGAGGCGCTCGTCCTCCAGAAGGAGGACAAGGAAGGCCGTCTCATCATGTCGAAGAAGCGCGCGCAGTACGAGCGCGCTTGGGGCGACATCGAGCGCATCAAGGAATCGAGCGGCATCGTGAAGGGCCCGGTCATCGAGGTCGTGAAGGGCGGGTTGATCCTCGACATCGGCCTGCGGGGTTTCTTGCCGGCTTCCCTCGTCGAGTTGCGCCGGGTGCGCGATCTGCAGCCTTACATCGGTCGCGTGCTCGAGGCGAAGATCATCGAGCTCGACAAGAACCGCAACAACGTCGTGCTCTCCCGGCGGGCGTGGCTCGAGGAGACTCAGCGCGAGCAGCGCGGCGAGTTCCTCGTGAACCTGAAGCCCGGCGAGGTCCGCAAGGGCGTGGTCTCCTCGGTCGTCAACTTCGGTGCGTTCGTCGACCTCGGTGGCATGGACGGTCTCGTCCACGTCTCGGAGCTCTCGTGGAAGCACGTCGACCACCCGTCATCGGTGGTCGCAGTCGGCGATGAAGTCACAGTCCAGGTGCTCGACGTCGACCTCGACAAGGAGCGGATCTCGCTCTCGCTGAAGGCGACCCAGGTCGACCCGTGGCAGGAGTTCGCGACGAACCACCGCATGGGCGAGCTCGTCTACGGTCGCATCACCAAGCTCGTGCCGTTCGGCGCCTTCGTCCAGGTCGGCGATGGGATCGAAGGACTCGTTCACATCTCCGAGATGGCCGCTCACCACGTCGACCTGCCCGAGCAGGTTGTCACACCGGGCGAAGAGCTCTGGGTGAAGATCATCGACATCGACCTCCAGCGCCGCCGGATCAGCTTGTCGATCAAGCAGGCCGCAGAGGGCGGCATCGTGGCCGAGGAGTACCAGGAAGCGTTCGGCGAGCACGCCTACGACGAGCAGGGCAACTACATCGGATACGACTATTCGACCGAGTTCACTCCTGAGACCGAGGCACAGGCGGCTTGGGCTGACTTCCAGGCCGTAGCAGGTGACGCCGCAGCCGAACCCGCAGCGTCTTCGGCGTCTGGAGAAGAGGGAGGCCCCGCCGATCCCGCACCGGCGGCCGCAGCTGAGGCCGAAGTTGTTGCCGAGATCGAGGCTGAGGCTGTCGTCGAAGAGATAGCGGAGGCAGAGGCCGTCGTCGAAGAGATAGTTGAGGCTGAAGCGGTCGTCGAAGAGGTTGCCGAGACCGAGGCCGCCGAGGCGGCCGACGAGGCTCCTGCAGCGACGGAGTAGCCCGACTTCGATTCGCCCGACCGGTCCCATGATGCGGCTCCTTTGTGTACACAAAGGAGTCACAGATGACTGATCTGAAGAGCGTCGGCGTGAGGGAGTTCTGGAACAATGCGAGCACGTACTTGTCCGGCTCCGAGCCTGTCGCTGTTAATCGTCATGGCAAGGTGATCGGCTTCTACATCCCGGCGGAGCGCGACGAAGACGCGAGCGAGCGTGCCCATAGCGGCATCGTCTCGGCGAGTTCATGGGTGAGCGGCGCGAGCAGGCGGACGTGCCCGTCTGAGGTCTCAATGAACTCAGCCTTGCGGAAGGTCGGCGTTCCACCATGTCGAGCACGAAGCCTTCGACTTCAGGCCGGACCGGCTCGATCAGGTCGAGCGCCATGCTTCGAGGATCGTGATTGGTCGCCAGCTCGCCACCTGGCGCTCGAAGGCTGCCGGTGAGATCCGTCCTTCGCCCAGCAGAACGACAAGCCCCAAGTAGCGAGCCACGCTGCGGGCTCCCCGGCGGCTGACCGTGACGTCTTCGAGGACGGAGGCTCCAGCACCGAGCTGGGCGAAGAACGTGACGACCGGGAGAACGTCGCCCGGCGCGTCGTGGCCGAGCGCTTGGCGGGCGCTGAGATCCCCGTGATGTACCAGGCGGCGCTCATACTCGGCCCGGTGGACCGCAGCCCGCTCGGCTGGAGTTTCAGCGGTGCACCGTTTCGGCTCGCCACGATGGGCGCGCGCTAAGAGCTGGGAGTCGACCTCCCGCCGGGCTGCCATCAATGCTCCTGTTTCAGGCGTGGGCCGATGTCATCGAGCCGCTTGCCGTCCAGGGACCTAGCCGCGGCGGCGATGATGCGGACGCGTACCGGCTCGCACGAGCCGCCATCTACCGCGACCGATTTCGGAGGATCGTTCACGAGACCGGAGAGATCCTGCGCGGGCACCTCGGTCCAATCGACAGCTCGGAGGACGTGCTTCCGAGGATGGCCGCCGGTCCGGGCGCGGCGGTAGCTGTGCTCCTCCAGCGAACTCTCATTGAAGCTTTCACTGTGGAGCCAGCGCCCGGGCGTGATGTGCCTGCTTGAGACTGACGTGTGCCGCTGCCACGCTCACTGGGGGACCGCCCAGCTGCGAGGCAGCTCGATGACACGGGGCGCTTCGGTGAGCTGAAGGCTGAACAAGCCGAGGCTCCACGGGTCGACGCGATCGCGGCGAGCCCGACGGTTTGCTGGACGACCGCGATCTTGAGCCATTTCACGTTGCTTTGGGTGCCATCATGTTCGCCGACCAGGTCAGCGACGTCACGCGGCGCAAGGCCGTCGAGTTGTTGGATCGATTCCCGCTCATCGAGACCTACCGGAGTCAACTCGACCTTCTGGAGCCAGGTCACGCCTGGATCGCGGATGCTCCTGCGCGTGAGTTAGCTGCAGTGGCGCAAGCTGCGATCACGTTCGCCGAAGCAGCTTTCGCAGGCGCACTCGACGGGGACATGGTTCCTTGGCCGCTCGTGTGGGTGATGGTCGTCTGCTTTGGCCCAAGCTTCGGCTATCTCAGGACAGTTGCTCAGCTGTTCGCTGAAGCGGGGACCCCCGCCGGCAACGATCGTCCCATGGCTCGACTCCGAGCGCCTGGCAGCATCCGACTCGTCGGCACTTGCTTAACCGCCCCGGCCGGTCCGGTGCGAGGGCGGACCGGCCGTCCGGAGCGTTGCTCAGCAGGTCGCGGAGTCCGGCGAGCTGCCTGGCCCGATCTCGGGATCGTCGACGATGCCCTGCGAGGTGGACCGGAGTATGGCGCCCAGGTGCACGACGTACCACTCACCTCGCCACGAGATGAGAGAGGCGATACCGAAAGAGCGGACCTGGCCGTCCTGTCGGTAGACGATGCGCGAGTTGGCGACCTCGTAGTACCCGACGCTGTTGTCGCAGACCCCGGGGGGGATCCAGTGGCCGTACTGCTCGGGAACGTTGACGACGATCAAGCTGGCCCTTCCCGCGAGCTGGCCGAGGAGGGCGTGGGCGGCCTGCAGATCGGCGGCGAAGTCGGCGAGAAGTCGATAGGTGTAGTCGGCCGCCGGGTCGGAGAGGGTCTTGAGCTGGAGGTAGGCGTTCTCGGGGAAGAAGGCCGGCCGTGCCTCGACGGGCGAGCCGGAGACCACCCCCCGCCACAAGGCGGCCATCTCCGCTTGGAACTCCGAGGATGTCGACGTCGGGAACGCGCTGGTCTGGGGCAGGCTCCCGGCATCGGTCGTCGAGGTGGCAGGCACCGTCGTCGTCGGAGGATCAGTCGTCGTGGTCACGCCAGTGGCGGACGTGGTGGTGGCAACGGTGCCGGTAGTGGACGTGGTGCTGGCAACGGTGCCGGTGGTGGTCCCACCAGCAGCCGAGAGTGGTCCCGGCGAGCCCGAGGTCAGCACGACCGCTGTTGCAGCCCCCCCGGCGACGACGAACGCAGCCACCGCGGCCGCGACAAAGCGGTTTCGGCGAACCCGCCGACGGCGGTGCCGGCCACCTGGGCGGATGGGGGGGCCGAGCGGGGACACGGGCGGCTTTGGGGCGGTCATCGGACAGCCACCATGGTAGGGGCATTCGGTCTGTGAGCCCGACATCGACGATGGCCGCGGGGCCGCCGGGCTGAGGGTGGTGCGTAGTCTGACGGCGTGCCCAGCCCTCGCTCCCAGCCTCGTCGCCGACCGTGGGCGGCGTCGGCGGTCCTGGCGAGCGCCATGGTGCTCCTCGCCTCCTGCAGCGGGGTGGGCTCGAGCGCTCACGGGCAGAGACGGTCGAACCGGTCGACCTCGTCGTCGACGGGCGCCGGCCACGTCGCCACCACCACCTCCCGAGGCCCGACCAGCACTACCAGCACGACCACCACGACCGTCGCGATCCCCTCCCACCTGCCGGCGCCGCGGCCGTTGACTCCCTTTGGCGCGCTCTCGGCGAGCGGCCAGGGCGTGTGGACGCCGGCAGGTCGCCGGGTCCAGGGCCTGAATGCCGTCTACGAGACGACGCTCGTCCCTGCCGGTGGCGCCCAACGCGCCGGGATCGCTTGGATGGACACGCGACTGCTTTCGGCGCGGCTCTACTCGGGCTCGATCAGCCCTGGCGGTGGCCCGTACCGCTTCACCGCCCCAGTCCTGCCCCGCCAGTCGGCATCCCTCGTCGCCGCCTTCAACGGCGGTTCCCAGATGGGCGTGGCCGGGGGCGGTTACTACACCGAGGGCCGGCTCATCGACCCGCTCGTCGCCGGAGCGGCCTCCCTCGTGATCTACTCAGACGGCTCCGTGGCCGTCGGGGCTTGGGGCAGTGACGTCGCAATGACCCCGAACGTGGTGGCGGTCCGCCAGAACCTGGTTCCCCTCGTGGCCGACGGTCGACCGACCGCGCAAGCGGCCAGCGCCGACTGGCAGTCATGGGGAGCGACGTGTGGGGCGACGTCGTGCCTCCCGACCGTGCCCGGCATCGAGCACCAGTGGCGGTCGGGCGTCGGAGTGACCGCGGACGGCGCGCTCGTCTACGTCACCGGGTCGGCGCTCGATCCCCTCCAGCTCGCTCAGCTGCTGGTCCAGGCCGGTGTGGTCCGGGGGATGCAGCTCGACATCAATCCCTTCTGGACCGTCCTGGTGACCTACGATCCGCCCACGCCGGGTGGCAAGGCCGCACCGTCCAACGGCAGCAAGCTGCTAGGCGCGACCGAGCAGGGCCCGGCCACTTTCTTCGATCCCTTGTGGGCGCGGGACTTCGTCACCATGTCGGCGCGGTCGGCATCAACGGGCTGACCGATAAATGGCTGCGAGACGGCGGCCAGTTCATGACCACGGCAGATGCAGAGCCGGCTTCGAGTAGGTGAGGGTGACGAGGGACGGGACGACACGGTCTTGTTGTGCGGCGGCTTGGCGCCGTCGTGAGCCACGGTCGTCAGCTTGACTGTGAGGCGGTGGGTGCGCGCTACGAAGCTCCTATAGACGTCAAGTCCCGTCCGAGTGACCCGACGGCGGTGTCCTCAGGCGGCCACGAGGTCGCCGACGCCAACGAGAGTTCGACCGGTGAGGACGTTGAAGACCTCACGCGCCACGTAGCGCTTCAGGCCACCTACAACAATCCGAACATCGAGCGCCTTTTCAACCTGGTGGTAGGCGGTCTGCTCGTCGAATTCGGTCAATCCTTGTTCCCGAGCTTGCCGGCAGGTTGGGGTGAGGCGGCGCTCATCGAACAGTGCAATCTCTCTGATCGGCCTCGAACACGGACGCCCGGCTGACGGCCCGCAGCCATCTGACCGGCCGGCGAAGACGCGACGCGGAACCCTGAGAAGAACGCGAAGGCAGCGACGTAGCACTCGACCGAGGAACGCTCGTCCAGGAGTCGCTCTTGCACTCGCGCTCGAAGCGGTGATCCTGACCGGAGACGGCGTCATTCCTCGGATGTGGCTGTCCTACTTGGACGGTGCAAACGCTGCGCGACGAGCTGGCTTGCCGATGACCCGGTGTTGTGAGTCGATGTGGAACGGTGCGCTGTTCTAGAGGCTTTCTATGCCCCCTACACCTCGCCTCAGGTGTTCGAGTGGCCGGCGGCCGTAGCTTCTGTCGAGGCAGGAGCGCCGAGCGGGAAGTGACAGGCCACGAAGTGGTCGGTCTTGATCTCCCGCATGATGGGCTCTTGCACCCCGCAGATCTCCTGGGCTCTCGGGCAGCGCGTCCTGTAACGGCAGCCCGAAGGAGGCGTGACCGACGAAGGCATCTCCGTCTGGGTCTCCTCCTCTTCGGCAAACGTCGTGGGCTGTGCTCCGGCACGCGATAGTGCGCGCGAAGAGATGACGCTCGCCATGAGGAGAGCGCGGGTGTAGGGGTGAGCTGGAGCCGAGTAGAGGCTCTCAGCGTCTGCCACCTCGCAGACCTTGCCGAGGAACATGACGAGAACCCGGTCGCTGACGTTCTTCACGACGGCCAGGTCGTGGGAGATGAAGATCATCGTCAGCCCGTAGCGACGCTTCATATCCTCGAGGAGGTTGAGGATCTGTGCTTGCACCGATACGTCGAGGGCGGACACGGGCTCGTCGCAGATGAGCACCCTCGGGTTGAGCATGAGGGCGCGAGCGATGGAGATCCGCTGGCACTGCCCGATGGAGAACTCATAAGGACGGCGCCATGAGACTGAGTCGTAGTCCATGTTGACTTCCGACAGCATCAAGCGCGCCCGCTGGACTCGGTCTTCGGAAGAGCCGACATCCCAGATGGCGAGCGGCTCGAGAACGAGCTCAGCCACGGTCCGCCGTGGATAGAGAGAAGAGATGGGGTCCTGGAAGATGACCTGCATCTTCGTACGGACCTGACGCATCGCCTCAGACGTGAGCCCGGTGAGGTCGACGCCCTCGAACACGACCTTGCCGCTGGTCGGCTTCGGGAGCTGGAGGAGGGCGCGGCCAGTCGTCGACTTGCCACAGCCCGACTCACCGACGATCCCGAGAGTCTCGCCGGGCAGCACGTCGAAGCTGATGTCCGACACGGCGTGAACCTTCTGACCTCGCGGGGCGGGGAACTCTACGACGAGGTGCTCGACCCGGATGATCGATTGCTCAGCGTCCCTCAGGTGCGCAGTGCCAATACCGGCCAACTCAAACCACCCCCATGGCCGCGGGCACGCCGGCAGCCTGATTCTCTTCCAGTGCTCGGACGCCTTCGGGCGTCCCGACCGGATACCAACAGGCATACCAATGACGCGGAGCCTCGGCTTGGCGCAGCGGTGGCTCCTCCTCGCGGCACTTCGGTTGTACATAAGGACAGCGCGGAGCAAAGCGGCAGCCCTTCGGCAGGTTCGCCGGGTTGGGCGGGTTGCCCGGAATCGTGTGCAAGCGGGTGTGGCTCGGATTGGACAGCCGAGGTGCCGACTTGAGCAGCGCTTCGGTGTAGGGCATGCGGGCGTCGCGGAACAGGGTCGTAGTCGGCGCGCGCTCGACGACCTGTCCGGCGTACATCACGATCACGTCGTCGGAGCGGCCTGTGACCACGCCGAGGTCGTGGGTGACGATGATGACGGACATGTAGCGCTCCTGCTGGAGGCGGTTGAGCAGGTCCAAGATCTGCGCGGAGACCGTCACGTCGAGACCGGTCGTGGGCTCGTCGGCAAGGAGGAGCTTTGGACCACACGCGATCGCAGCAGCGATGACGATCCGCTGGCACATGCCGCCTGAGAACTGGTGCGGGTACCACTGCATGCGGTTCTCAGGTTCGGGGATGCCGACGGAGCGGAACAGCGAGATCGCAGTCTCCTTCGCGTCTTGACGGCTCATCGCGAGGTGGTACCGGAGGGACTCGGTGATCTGGCGGCCCGCACGAACCACCGGGTTCAGCGATGTCACCGGGTCCTGGAAGACCATCGAGATCTGCGCGCCCCACAAGCCCCGCAGTTCCTGCGGTGAGGCGTTCGTGAGGTCGACGTCACCGAAGCGCACGCGGCCCTCTCGGATCACGTTCTGCGGAGGCAGCAGTCCCATGACAGAGCGGGAGAGCACGGTCTTGCCGGATCCGGACTCTCCGACGATGGCGAGCGTGCGGCCCCTCTCGAGGTCGAAACTCACCCCGTCGACGGACTTCACGATGCCGTGCCCGGTCTGGAAGTAGGTCTTCAAGTTTTCGACCTCGAGAAGGGGTCGATCCTCGAGGTCGTCGATATCTCTTACGTGACGTTTACGGCTCACAGCACGCCTTCCCGAACGTCGAGGGTGGACCGCAGGCGGTCACCGATGAAGTTGATCGCGAGGATGAACGAGAACATCGCGACGGCGGGCGCCAGCAACAGGTTCAGGTACTGGGGCATCTGAGTCATGCCGGCAGCAATCATGTTGCCCCACGTCGGGATCGGAGGGCCGACCGACTGTCCGAGGAACGACAGGGCGCCCTCTCCGACGATCGCGAGCGCTACTCCGACGAGGCTGTAGGTGATCGCGGCGGGAACGATGTCGGGCAGGATGATCTTCAACAGGATCCGGCTTCGTTTGGATCCGAGCGCTTGTGCAGCGAGGACGTACTCGCGTTGGCTGTACTCGATGGTGGCTGCGCGCACGACCCTGAAGAGCAATGGCCACGCCACGATGGCGATGATGAGGACGATGTCGAATTCGGAGTTCCCAAGGAAGGACACGATCACGAGGCCGAGAACGAGCGACGGGAAGGACAAGAACACCGTCGAGACGATGCTCCACACCTCGTCGAACCATCCCCCGAAGTAACCGGCGAGCGCTCCGAGCGGGCCGCCGACCACGAAGGAGAGTGCAATCGACGCGAACCCGACGATGAGCGAGACTCGAGAGCCGTAGATCACGCGGGACAATATGTCGCGGCCGATCGTGTCGCAGCCGAGAAGATGACTGGCGCTCGGGCCCGCGCCGGAGCCGAGGCAGTTGAAGTTGATCGTGTCTGGGTTCTGGATCGGCAACACGCCGGCGAAGATCGCGAGAAGCACCCAGATCACTGCCACGGCGACGGCAACCCAGAAGCCCCATCCAAGGCCTTGGTACCAGGCACGACCCACGGCAACGCTGTCGTCGCGGAGCGTTGGATCGGAAGCGAATATTGCAGCGCCGAGTGTCGCGGGCATCTCGAAGGGCGCCTCCGAGGTGAGATCCGTTAGGCCAAGGAGGTCCTTCGACGCGTGTGAGTCGGGATCATGTAGTTCTGGCACGGCGCACCCTTGGATCGATGACTGTGTACAGGAAATCGATGATCAAGTTCATCAAGATGTAAGCGACGGCCACGATGACCGTGATGATCTGGACCGTCGGCAGGTCGGCCTTCGTGACGGCGAGGACCAGCTGGTAGCCCAGACCGGTCAGTCCGAAGACCTGCTCCCCGATGATGGCTCCCACGATGAGCGACCCAATCTGGACGCCCCCGACGGTCATGACCGTGAAGGTCGAAGGCCGGAGGGCGTGGCGGAACAGGATCCTCCACGTCGTGAGCCCCTTCGCACGGGCCATGACGATGAAGTCCTCTTCGAGAGTGGCGATCATATCGGCGCGCAGTAGGCGCTGATAGACAGCGATCGACCCGACAGCGATCGTGAGCGACGGTAGGAACATCACGTAGAGGTTCTGAGCCGGGTTGACGCCAATCGACGGCATCGTGGATCCGGCTCCCGGGAACCAGGGCAGCTTGACCGTGAAGAAGTAGCGGAGCAGTGGTCCGACGATGAAAGCCGGCAGCGACAAAGTCGCGAAGGTTGCGGCCGTCGACATGCGGTCGAAAACTTTGTTAGGTCGCACTGCGCTGTACATAGCGAGCGGAACCGCCACCACGATAGCGATGAGTTGGCTGAAGATTACGAGCTCGAGCGTGATCGGATACGACTGCTTGAGAAGCGTCGCAATCGGTTCCGTGGGTGCGGCGGAGAGCCCGAAGGTGCCGGAGAAGAGATTTCCGAGCCAGTGCAAGTAGCGCGGGAAGAAGGGGTGGTTCAAATAGAGAAGCGCACCTTCCTTCGCCAGACATGCTGGCCCGGCAGGCCCACAGATCACGGCGGCTTCGTTGCCGGGCAGTTTCGAAGTGAAGAAGAACGTAACGAGCGTCACGAGGACCAGCGTGACGATGATTTCGAGGACGCGCCGAACAACGACGAGCTTGGACAACAGAACCCCCTTTCAGCTTGCCGATGCTACTTCTTGAGCGCCGGTTCGTGCATTTCGTTGCCTTCCTCCCGAGATGGCGCTGGAATCATCTCGATTTGCCCGCGTTCTAGCGCCGTTGCTCGGCCTTTCAGGTACTACTGCTTACTAGCTCTTCACCCAGACCTCGGTGGGCCAGACCGTCCCTGCCAACATCGACAAACCGCGCTTGCCCGATGGCGATGTCGGGTTGTTCCAGTTCTGGACGGCGTTGTTGGCAGCTACGTACCAGACGTCTCGCGCGTAGTAGATGTACGGCAGGTCGACGGCCAATCGCTGGTCGATCTCCTCGTAAGAGCTGAGCTGCACGTTCGGGTCCGTGGACTGCCGAGCGGCGTCTAGAGCCTTTTGGATCTTCGGGTCGATGTTGCGGGCGAAGTTGATCGGTCCAGATGTCGTTGCCCAGAAGACGTAGTTGAGGTCGGGCTGGACGTTGGAGAACTGGCGCCAGGAGAAGACCTGGTACGTGCCAACGAGAGCGTCGGTGATCAGTGCCGCCTGCTGCACCGTCGTCACCTTGACCTTGAAGCCGGCCGCCTGCCACATCGCCTGGACGACTGAGGCATCGTAGAGCGATGTCTCAGTCGGGGTGGTCGTGTAGGTGATCGACGGCGCGTCGCCTCGGTGGTCCTTCATCCACGACGCGACGAGCGACTTCGCCTTCGAAAGGTTGTAGCTGGGATAGCCCGTCGTCGACGCGTAGGGGCTTGGCTTCGGGAAGAGCCCGTCGGTGGAGGTGATGATCTTCTGGCCGATTACGTCGATGTACTCCTTCTGGCTCGTCGCGTATGCGAGCGCCTGGCGAAGCCGTAAGTCCTTCATCGTCGGGTCGCTGCAGTTGATCATCGCGAACCCGATGTCGGGCTCGCCGACCAACAGCTCGTTGTCGCCGATCGACGTCATGTTCTTATTCGCGTCGATGAGGAGGATCGTCGGGTCGTCATCGGTGTGCATCATCTGGATATTGTTGGATTGCAGCTCGCTGTAGCGTGTCGACACGGTCGGCTGAGGCTTGAAGGTCCAGCTGTCGAGGTAAGGAAGCCCCTTGCGCCAGTAATTCTGGTTCTTCGTAAGGGTGAAGTGGCTGCCGAGTACCCAATCCTGGTATACGAAGGGCCCAGTGCCAACCGGGTGGATGTTGAACTCGGACTCGCTCTTTTTGAAGGCGGTCGGCGAGAACATGTAGGCGATCTGTCCCCCGATGTAGCCGGCCAGCCAGTAGTTGAAGGGCACCCAGGGCGCTTCCATGTTCATCTGGATCGTGAGATCGTCGACGAGGGTGACGGCTGCCGGCGGGTTCTTTACGTCCATGTAGTTGGTGAACGCGAAGTTCGTGAGCGAGGATTTCAGGAATGCCCGCATGCAGAAGAGCATCGCTTTGCCGTCACACGGAGTGCCGTCGTGGAAGAGGACTCCGGGGCGCACCTTGATCCGCCACTTCGTGTACGTCGAGTTGGGTGTGATCGACTCCGCAAGATATGGCTCGAGGCTGCCGTCCTCGAGGATCATCGCGAGCGGGTCGAAGACAGCGCGGGCGTAACAGACCCCGGTCTGGTCGAAGTGCGCCTGGGTCGGGTCCATCCCTGTCTCTTCGGCTTCGGTGCCGAATGCGACCGAGCCCCCAAGCGTCGGCTTGGCGTTGTTGACGCCCACGACAAGCGCCTTTTTCTTCGTAAGGGTCGTCAGCGTCGTCGCCTTGCTGCTCCCGCAGGCGTCGAGCAAAGTCCCACCAATTCCGGCGGCGCCTAAAGCTGCGCCAGCCTTAAGGCCACCTGCAAGAAACCTACGACGGTCGATGTTTGACACGTCTTCCCCTCCCTTGGAATGTGACAGTGATATTACGCGCGCGTAACTGATAGCGGGGGACCAATCGACGATTTCGTGACCTAAGTAACACACGGCGTGCGTGACCTGGCCATTCGCTGGGGGCGGAGCGGTACGATCCCCGGGTGCATCCGGACGAACCGCTCGCGAGCCCGGCCCGCGCCTCTTCCAAACTCCTGAAGGCCGCGGTTTGCGCGGTTCTCGTAGGGGCGGTTGCGCTGCGGTTCTTGACGAAGTCGCCCCTTTGGCTGGACGAGGCGCTCACGGTGAACATCTCCAAGGCGCCTCTCTCCCAGATCCCAGGTCTGCTCAAAGATGACGGGGCGCCCCCGCTCTACTACTTCCTTTTGCACTTTTGGATGAAGGCGTTCGGAACTGGTGACGTCGCGACGCGCTCACTCGCCGGAGTGATCGGCGTCATCAATCTTCCGATCGCTTGGCTGACCGGCTACCGCGTCGGCTCGCGATGGTGGTTGCTCGAGGAGGCTCCTCCCGAGGAACGGAAAGCTCGTGAGGCACGCGGACGTGTGACGGCCTGGTCGGTGACGCTGCTGCTCGCGAGCTCGCCTTTCGCCGTCTACTACGACACCGAAGCCCGCATGTACGGCCTGGTCCTGCTCCTCGGCACTCTCGGCGTGCTCGTGATCACGTCTCTCCTGCGTCACCCGACCTGGAGAGGTTCGCTAGCCCTTGGGGTTGTTGCGGCTGGCCTTTTGTACAGCCACTACTGGGCTCTCTACGTCTGTCTCGTGACCGGGGCGGGAGCGGTTTGGTGCGCGTGGCGAGGGCCTCACGTCAAGTCGGCCCGCTACGCCTTGGCGGGATTCGTGCTCGCGGCTGTGGCGTGGCTTCCGTGGGTACCCACATTCTTGTACCAGGTGCGGCATACCGGGACTCCTTGGGCGGCGCCCGCCGGGGCGTCGGTCATCATCTTCACTGTCACCCAGTTCGCTGGTGGCGCTTCGGCCGCCGGCAGGGCTCTCGCGCTCGTGTTCTTCTTCCTCGCCCTGCTCGCCATCTTCGGGAAGGCATACGACCGGTACCACGTGCTCTTGGATCTGCGTTCCCGACCGGGCGTGAGGGCGCTCGCTGTAACGATGATCGCGACGCTCGTCGTTGCCATCATCGCCGGCAAGCTCTCGGGCAGCACGTTCGCAGACCGCTACACCTCGGTAATCGCCTTTCCGGCGCTGCTTGTCTTCGCATACGGGGTGACGACACTCGAGGACCGGCGCGTCCGGACCGGCGTGCTTGCGGTCGCGGTGGCGTTGGGACTCGCCGCCTCTATCCCGAACGCGACGATTCTCCGAACCGAGGCGGGTCAGGTCGCCGCCGCGATCACGGCCGACGCCCACCCGGGAGATGTGGTGGCGTACTGCCCGGACCAGCTCGGACCGTCGGTGAGTCGCCTGCTCGGAAATGGCTACAAACAGATCACATTTCCGCGCGCTACCTCGCCGCAGATCGTCGACTGGGTCGACTACATCTCGACCGTCCAGCACGCCAGCACCTTCCGGTTCGCTCACCTTGTCGACCGGCTGTCCGGCAATCACACGATTTGGTACGTCACCGCGCCGGCTTACCAGGGTTTTGGCAACGACTGCCAAGACATCCTGATCGACCTCGCCGCGAACCACGCCGAACACAACGTCGTGGCGAGTGCCCCGGCCGACACGCCCTTCGAGATCTACGAAGGCATCTCGCTTGACCGGTTCACGCCGCGGTGAGCTCGTACGCCGGCACACGCAGGGGGGTCGCCGTCATCGAATCGGTGCGCGCTTCCGTCCTGCCTTTCTGTGTGTCGCGGGCGATCGTCCTCGCCGCCCTTGGGATAGCACGGTTCCTCGTCGACCAACTTGGGCCCTCGCTCAGGAGTGCAACAGGCGCGAAGGCGATCGGGACCAGCCACTCCGGCCTGCTCTCGTGGGACGCCGCGTGGTACCTGCGCATCGCGGAAGTGGGGTACGGAGGAGCGGGGAAACAGGCGCTGCGTTTCTTTCCGTTGTTCCCGTTGCTCGGACGGCTGGTCGGGTCACTGCCCGGGATCTCCTATGGCACCGCACTGGTCGTGCTTGCAAACGTGTTCGGGTTCGGGGCGCTCGTCCTCCTGCACGCACTCGTATCTCGCGAGTCGCTCGGGCACGAGACGGCGGAACGGTCGATCTGGATCCTCTCGCTCTGGCCGGCTGCGTTCGTCCTCGTGATGGGCTACGCCGAGTCCCTGTTGCTTTGCCTCACGATCGCTGCTTTCTTGTGCTGGCGGACGGGCCGCTGGTGGTGGTCGATCGTGCCGGCGTACTTCGCCGGCCTCTGCAGACCAGTCGGCGTCCTGCTGGCGCTCCCGGCTCTCGTAGAGGCGGTCAGCTGGTGGCGCTCGAGTGGCCATCGCTCGCTCGGTTCGGCGTCGAGCCGTTTGCTGGCGATCGCGGCGGCACCAGCCGGCATGGTGACCTACCTTGCCTGGTCGGCGGCGACGCACGGCAGCTTCTTCGAACCACTGAGCGAGCAGACCTCCCGTCTCCATCGTGGCGGGATCAGCGACCCGATAGCGACCTTGCTGCACGACACGAGCGACCTCGTGCACGGCCACCATCTCGGAACCGCCCTTCACGCCCCGTTTGCAGCTCTGTTCGTCATCCTCACCATCTACCTCTTCTTCAGGCTGCCGGCGGCGTACGGCCTATATGCCGCAGCCACGATGGCCGTAGCGCTCACCGCTCCCAACCTCGACTCGCTCGAGCGCTACGGCCTTGCCTGCTTCCCACTTGCCATCGCGGCGGGGTGCCTGACGGAGCGCCCAATGGTGCAGCGAGTGGTGCTGAGCGGCATGGGTGCCCTCCTCACCGCGTACGCGCTCCTTGCCTTCCTCGGGTTGTACGTCCCTTGACCCGCAACGTCGATGAACCGCGGAGCGAGCGTGAAGTGAAAGAATGTGGTCATGGCAGCGGCTTCTGACGACTCGCGCGCGCCCGAGAACGTCGTTGTAATCGGCGCCGGCCCGGCGGGCCTTACCGCTGCGTACGCTCTCGGTCGCCGGGGCGGCCACTGCATCGTCGTTGAGGCGGACACGGTCGTTGGTGGAATCTCGCGTACAGCCGAGCGGGAGGGATGGCGGTTCGACATCGGCGGGCACCGTTTCTTCACCAAGGTCCGCGAGGTCGAGGAGCTGTGGCACGAGATCCTCGGACCGGAGGATTTCCTCCTCCGTCCGCGCCTCAGCCGGATATACCACGACGGGAAGTTCTTCGACTACCCGATCCAGCTCGGGAACGCGGTGAAGGGACTCGGTCTGGTCGAGTCGTTCAAGTGCGGGGTCTCGTACGTCTGGGTCCGCATCAAGCGTCCGAAGAACACCGACACCTTCGAGGGATGGGTCGCGTCCAGGTTCGGTTGGCGGCTCTACAACAAGTTCTTCAAGACCTACACCGAGAAGGTCTGGGGAGTCCCTGCGACGGAGATCCAGGCTGACTGGGCGGCGCAGCGGATCAAGAACCTCTCCCTCTGGAAGGCCGTGTTGAACGCGGTAACCCCGCACAAGAAGACGAACGTCACGTCGCTCATCGAGGAGTTCGAGTACCCGAAGCTCGGTCCAGGGATGATGTGGGAGCGCGCTACCGAGCTCGTGCTCGACCAGGGCTCGGAGGTCCGGATGTCAACGTGGGTGACGCGTATCCGGCGGGAGCCCGGCCGGGCGGTCGCGGTCGACCTCGAGTCACCTGGCGGTGTCTGCTCGGAGCTTCCGGTCGATCACGTTGTCTCGTCCATGCCCCTCGCCGAGCTCGCCCTCATCCTCGACCCGCCGGCGCCGGAGGACGTCCAGCAAGCCGCCAAGGGCCTCCACTTCCGGGACTTCCTGACGGTCGCGCTCGTAGTGCCGAAGGACCGGGGCTTTCCCGACAACTGGATCTACGTGCACGACAAAGTGAAGCTCGGTCGCATTCAGAACTTCGGTTCGTGGTCACCGGAGATGGTGAAGGACGGACGGACCTGCCTCGGTCTCGAGTACTTCGTCTTCGAAGGCGACGAACTGTGGACGATGGAGGACCAAGATCTGGTCGCTCTCGGCAAACGCGAGCTCTCCGCTATCGGGCTCGTGCGCGAAGAAGACGTCGAGATGGGCTTCGTCGTGCGGATGCCGAAGGCGTACCCGGTCTACGACGAGGGCTACGCCACACGCGTCGAGACGATCCGCGGCTTCCTCGCGGACGAGGTGCCGAACGTACACCCGGTGGGGCGTAACGGGATGCACCGTTACAACAACCAGGACCACTCGATGCTCACAGCGCTGCTCACCGTCGAGAACCTGTTCGGTGAGGACTACGACACCTGGTCGGTCAACGTCGAAGCGGATTATCACGAAGAGCAGGTAGGGCGAAAGGGAGAAGCGCAGAGGGTGGGCACTGGGCGCTCGGCCCCGGTGGCGCCAACCAAGGCGTGAGCACTCCGGACCTACAAACAGCCGCGGCCCTTGCCGAGGAGGCCGGGCTCCGCCGTGTGGCGATGATCGCCTGGCGGGATCTCGGTGACGCAGAGGCCGGCGGATCGGAGCTCCACGCTCACGAGATTGCTCGCCGGTGGGCACAGGCAGGCATCGAGGTGGTCATGCGAACCTCGTCGGTCGCAGGCGAGCCAGAGCGGCTAGAGCGCGACGGCTATACGGCCGTGCGAAGATCCGGTCGGTATCAGGTCTTCGGGACGGGTCCCTACGACATCGTGCGCGGTCGGCTCGGCGCGCTCGACGGGCTGGTCGAGATCTGGAACGGGATGCCGTTCTTCAGCCCGGTCTGGGGGCGCTTCGGCGTACCGCTCCCGCGAGTCACGTGGCTGCACCACGTCCACGCCGAGATGTGGCAGATGGTGCTCGGCCCGCGGCTCGCCGCCATCGGCGACACGATCGAGTCGAAGATCGCGCCTCGCATCTACAGGCGCACCCGCATCGTGACGCTGTCGGAGTCCTCTCGCTGCGAGATCGTCGCGATGCTCGGCATGAGGCCGAGCCGGGTGAGTGTCGTACAGCCTGGGATCGACCCGAGCTACTCGCCCGGCTCAGAGAAGAGCCCGACACCTCTTATCGTCGCAGTGGGGCGCCTCGTGCCGGTCAAGCGCTTCGATCGGCTGATCAGGGGAGTGGCCGACATGCACGAGCGCCGCAGCGACGTCGAATGCCTGATCGTCGGGGAGGGAGCCGAGCGAGATGGCCTCGAGAGGCTCCGCCACGAGCTCGGCGCCGACTCCTACATCCATCTCCCCGGCCGCTTGGCCTCGGCCGACCTGGTCGACTCCTACAGGCGGGCCTGGGTGGTTGCGTCCACGTCGGTGCGAGAGGGCTGGGGGATGACGGTCAGCGAAGCCGCCGCGTGTGGCACGCCCGCTGTCGCGAGCCGAATCGCGGGGCACCGCGATGTCGTGATCGAGGGCCAGACTGGGTTCCTTGCGAGCACCCGGGCCGAGATGGTGAGGCATCTCGAGGCGATCGTCTCGGACGAGGGCCTCCGTGAGAGGCTGGCGAAGGCAGCCCTCGATCGTGCCGCCGACCTGAGCTGGGAAGCGACGGCCGCTGGCACGCTCACTACGCTCGTCGACGAAGCGACACGGGTCGGGTCAGGTTGGCAACGAACACGGAGATGAGTGTCAGAGGGCGGCACCTTCCCGGCCTCGACGGGGTCCGCGCTCTCGCGATCGGTGGAGTCTTCGCGTACCACCTCGGCTTCGGCTGGGCCTCGGGCGGCTATCTAGGCGTCGACCTCTTCTTCGTGCTGTCCGGGTTCCTCATCTCGAGCCTGCTCGTGGAGGAGTGGCTGGAGAAGTCGACGATTGGTCTGGCGGCGTTCTGGGGACGCCGTGCGCGCCGCCTGCTTCCTGGACTGCTGTTGATGCTGGCCGTCCTCGGGGTGTTCCTCCTCGCGTTCGGCCCCGGGCCGCTCGTCGATCTTCGCGAGGTGCGCGACGACGCGCTCGCCACAGTGCTGTATGTGGCGAACTGGCATCAGCTCTTTGCGCACCAGTCCTACTTCGACCAATACGCGGCGCCTTCGCCTCTCCAGCACACGTGGTCGCTCGGGATCGAGGAGCAGTTCTACGTCGTCTGGCCGCTCGTGATGCTCGGCCTGCTCTCGCTTGGTCGTGGGAGGTGGCGCGCCGTCGGCTTGGCCGTCGCCGGCGCAGGAGCCGCTGCGTCGGCCGGGTGGATGGCCTTCTTGGCGGCACACGGCGCGTCGGTCAACCGCCTGTACTACGGCTCCGACACGCGCGCGTTCGACCTGTTGATCGGCGCCTTGCTCGCATTCGCGGTTGCGGGCCGTGCGCAGCCGGGCGAGCGTTCCCGGCGCCTCCTCTCGGTCGCCGCACCGGCCGCCCTCGTCGGCCTCGGCCTGTTCTGGTGGCGTGCGGGGAGCCTCGCGGGTGCAAACGGGCGACACATGTTCGAGTGGGGCTTCCTGCTTTGCGCGTGCGCGGCGGCGGTCATCCTCGCAGACGTCCGCCAGGAGACACTCTCGCCGCTCGGGAAGATACTGGCGATCCGGCCGCTCCAGTTCATCGGGCAGATCTCTTATGAGCTGTACCTATGGCACTGGCCAGTCATTTGTGAGTTGACATCTGCGAGGCTCGGCATCAGCGGCCTCCTCCTCGATCTCGTGCAGGTGGCAGTGGCTCTGACACTGGCGGTGGTGAGCTTCTTCCTCGTCGACCGGCCGCTCCGCAGGTGGTCCTTCCAGGGCTGGCCGAGACCGGTCCGGGTGCTGACCGCACCGGTTGGGATGGTTGCCGCTGCGGTGGTCATGGTGATCGCGACGGTTCCCGGCCCGATCGTGAAGGCCCCGGTCGTGAAGGACGTGAAGACGAGGGGCCCGGGAATACCGGGCGCCGGCAACATGGTCGGAGGACCTATCCACCTGGCTGAGACCCCCACGCGGGCGCACCCGTTGCGCATCATCTTGTTCGGGGACTCGGTCATGCGCGGCGACGCCCCCGCCATCACGGCCGCGCTGCAATCGACCGGGGTGGTCCAGGTGGTCGACGCGGGCTTCGACGCCTGGGGTTTCACGACGGACAAGAGCTGGCGACAGAACGTGCCCAGCCAGATCCGAGCTCACCACGCCCAGCTCGTGATCGCGATGTGGAGCTGGGACGACGACTTCCTTGTGGGCCACTCCGCCGAATACCGGAGTTGGATGAAGCAGTTCGTGCGCATAGTGACGGACCAGGTCGGCGTCGACGGCCTCATCTTTCAAGAGTTCCCGCAAATTGGACCACCGAGCAGCGACATCCCCATCAACGCGTGGAACGAGCTCGTCGCCTCGATCGTCTCGGTCGCCCCTGGAAAGGTCATGTACCTTCCGCTCGGGGCTTCGGTCGAGCGAGAGGGCCATTTCGAGTCCTGGCTCCCGACCGGCGATGACTGGAAGCTCCCGACAGACGACTGGGTGCGCGTCCGGTCGGTCGACTCTGTGCACTTCTGCCCGCCCGGCGCTGCTCGCTATGCCGCCGCGCTGGTATCTGACCTGACGGCGATGTACCACTTGCCGAAGACGGCGCCGGGTTGGTCGTCGGCCTCGTGGACGCAGGGACCCGACTATGAGCAACCGCCGGGGAACTGCCCGGACGATCACCCGCCCGACGCGGCGGCGGTTAGCGTACGCGGCTGACGTGATTGCGATTGGGCTCACCGGCGGAATCGGCTCCGGCAAATCGACAGTGGCCTCGATGCTCGTCGAGCGCGGAGCCGTGCTGATCGACGCAGACGTGTTGGCGCGCGAGGTGGTCGAGCCCGGGCGGGAGGCGTTCGGCAAGGTGCGGTCGCGTTTCGGCGACGACGTACTCGCAGCCGACGGATCCCTCGACCGCGCAGCGTTGGCGGCGATCGTCTTCGCCGACGCGGCGGCGCGGGCTGACCTGAACGCGATCGTCCATCCCGAGGTCGGGCGGGAGATGCTGGAGCGCCTCGCACAAGAGGCGGACACCGATCACATCGTGATCCTCGACATTCCCCTTCTGGCAGAGGGCGGGCGTGACCGCTACCGGGTTGCAGGGGTGCTCGTCGTCGACTGCCCTCTCGAGCTCGCGATCGAGAGATTGGTTACCCAGCGGGAGATGAGCCGGAACGATGCTGAGCGGCGAGCCGCCGCGCAGATCTCTCGTGAGGAGCGACTTCGTGTTGCCGACTTCATCATCATGAACATGGGGAGCATCGAAGAGCTGGCGGAGATGGTGCGCCGGGCGTGGGAGTGGATCGAGTCTTTGAGGGCGGAGGCGGCTGCGACGTCTTGAGAGCACGTTCGGTAGCGGTCTTGACCGCGCGCGTTGCCTCTGCGGGTCGCTAAGACCAATAATGCAGGCGATGGGATCGGGCCAGTCATCGAAGGACGGTCGCGCGGGCAGCTCGTCGGCGCAGAGCGCCGCTTGGTCCGCCTGGCTTGCGAACTCCGTGTGGTACGCCACGTCGACCCGTCCGGGAGCAAAGGGTGAAGGGGTACCTGGTCCCGGCACAGATTTCGGTCCCGGATCGACGGTCCGGGCGTCTGACGCAGAGCGATCCCAAGTGATCGACTCTCTGTCGCAGCACTTCGGGGAGGGGCGCCTTGACCAAGAGGAGCTAGACGACCGGCTGCAGCGCGCCATGTCGGCCAAGACGCGGGGCGACCTGGTGCCGCTGCTGATCGACCTGCCGACGCCACACGCCGACGCCTCGCTGAGGACGCCATCGGTGCGCCAGCGGGTGCGGAGACAGCTCGCCGGCCTGTCAGCAGCCGTCTCGGTGTTAGTCGTCCTCGCGGTCGTATGGCTGGTATTAGCCCCCGCCCATGGGGCAAAGGGGTGGGCGATCCTTTTCTTCCTCGCGGCGGCGTACCTCCTCCGCCGCTACAGCAAGATCCGGCGCCGCCGTCTCCGTCACGAGCACCTCCATGAGCATGGCACGACGCACTGGCACGGCCCGAACGGACGGGTGCGAGCGGAGTTCGACGTTCGTCGCCTCGGCTCGAGGTCCGGTCCGCACGACCACCGATGACCAGGTCATCTCTGGGCAGAGACGTCAACGCGCACCCTGTCGGTACCATCGAAACGAATGCCTCCGTTTCGAGTAGTCAGTGACTTCACACCCGCCGGTGACCAACCGGCCGCAATTGCCGCGCTCTCTGCCGGGATCCAGCGAGGAGATCGCTTCCAGACGCTGCTCGGGATAACCGGCAGCGGTAAGAGCGCGACGGTCGCGTGGACCATCGAGCAGGTCCAGCGCCCCACTCTCGTTCTCGCGCCGAACAAGTCCCTGGCGGCGCAGCTGGCGGGAGAGCTGCGGGGCTTCTTCCCCGAGAACCGGGTCGAGTACTTCGTGTCCTACTACGACTACTACCAGCCGGAGGCCTATCTCCCCTCGTCGGACACCTATATCGAGAAGGACTCCTCGATCAACGACGAGATCGATCGGCTGCGCCACTCGACGACAGCGAGCCTTTTGACAAGGCGCGACGTCATCGTCGTTGCCTCCGTCTCGTGCATCTACGGGCTCGGATCACCGGAGGAGTACCGCGACCGGATCATCGTGATGCACCCCGGCGAGCTGCACGATCAGCGGTCGATCCTGACCCGGCTCGTCGATCTTCGTTACGAGCGCAACGACCAGAACCTCGTCCGGGGCAAGTTCCGAGTCCGCGGGGACACGATCGAGGTCCATCCGGCTTACGAGGAGTACGCAGTACGGATCGAGCTCTACGGGGACGATGTCGAGCGAGTCACCCGTTTCGACGTGATGACAGGCGAGATACTTGGCGAGCTCGACGAGCTCGTGATCTTCCCAGCGACTCACTACGTCGCAGGCGACGAGCGGACCCGGAAGGCGATCGAGTCCATCGAGGCGGAGCTCCGCGTGCGCCTTCCCGAGCTCGAGGCAGGCGGCAAGATGCTCGAGGCCCAGCGCCTCAGGATGCGGACCGAGTACGACCTCGAGATGTTGGCGGAGGTCGGTAGCTGCAGCGGCATCGAGAACTACAGCCGACATCTCGACGGCCGGAGTGCCGGAGAGCCGCCTTACACACTGCTCGATTATTTTCCCGAGGACTGGCTGCTCGTGATCGACGAGAGCCACGTGACGGTGCCGCAGTTGCACGGGCAGTTCGAGGGCGACCGGTCACGCAAGGAGGTCCTCGTCGAGCACGGGTTCCGCCTGCCGTCCGCGATGGACAACCGGCCGTTGCGCTTCAAGGAGCTCGAGACCCGGCTCAACCAGGTGATCTTCATGTCGGCAACTCCCGCCCAATATGAGCTGACGATCTCCGACCAGGTAGTCGAGCAGATCGTCCGCCCGACGGGCCTTGTCGACCCTGAGGTGGTGGTGAAGCCCACGAAGGGCCAGATCGACGACCTGATAGCAGAGATCCAGAAGACGACCGCACGGGGCGAGCGCGTCCTCGTCACGACGCTCACGAAGAAGATGGCAGAGGACCTGAGTGACTACCTGCTCGAATCCGGGCTGCGGGTCCGTTACTTGCACTCGAACATCGACACGATCGAGCGCATCGAGATCGTGCGTGACCTTCGCCTCGGTGAGTTCGACGTGCTGGTCGGGATCAACCTCTTGCGGGAGGGTCTCGACCTTCCCGAGGTCTCGCTCGTGGCGATCCTCGACGCCGACAAGGAGGGATTCTTGCGGTCGACGACGTCGCTCATCCAGACGATGGGCCGGGCCGCGAGGAACGTCTCGGGCAACGTTGTGCTGTACGCGGATGTCATCACCGATTCGATGCGGCGGGCGATGGCCGAGACGGAACGTCGCCGTACCGTTCAGCGCGCCTACAACGCCGAGCACGGGATCGACCCTCAGACGATCCAGAAGGCTGTGACGGACCTCGTGGCGCAGTTCCGGAGTGCCTCGGGGGCGTCTCATAGCGAGGACGGCTCACCGCTCCCGTCGAGGGTCGGCTCCGACCGTTCGCGCAGAGCCGGGCGCCGGGCGGCGGAGCGGATCGCGGCCACGATGGGAGCGTCGAGTGGGCGGGGCGGCGACGGCTCGGGAGAGTTGCCTGCGGACGAGCTCGAGCGGCTCATCGACACGCTCGAAGCCGAGATGCAGACGGCCGCCACCGAATTGCGCTTCGAGTACGCTGCCCGGCTTCGCGACGAGATCCGCTCGCTGCGAAGAGAGCTTCGAGAGGTCGGCTGAGCGTGGCAAATTCCCTCGTTATCCGGGGAGCTCGCGAGCACAACCTCAAGAACGTGTCTCTCGAGCTGCCGAGGGACAAGCTGATTGTCTTCACTGGCCTGTCGGGCTCGGGGAAGTCGTCTCTCGCGTTCGACACGATCTACGCCGAGGGACAGAGGCGCTATGTCGAGTCGCTGTCCTCCTACGCCCGGCAGTTCCTCGGGCAGATGGACAAGCCGGACGTCGACTTCATAGAGGGCCTCTCACCGGCGATCTCGATCGACCAGAAGTCGGCCTCGCGCAATCCGCGCTCGACCGTCGGGACAGTCACGGAGGTCTATGACTACCTGCGCCTGCTGTTCGCCCGCATCGGACTGCCGCATTGCCCGAGCTGTGGGAGAACGGTGAGCCGCCAAAGCCCTCAGCAGATCGTCGACCGTGTCCTGCAGCTCGGTGACGGCACCCGCTTCCAGGTCCTCGCCCCGGTCGTGCGGGGTCGCAAGGGCGAGTACTCGTCCCTCTTGGACGACTTGGCGAAGCAGGGATTTGCGCGGGTCCGCGTCGACGGCAAGGTCATTGACCTCGCCGAGCGGTCCACGGTGGAGCTTGCACGCTACGAGCAGCACACGATAGAGGTGGTGGTGGACCGACTCGTGCGGAAGGACGGAATCGAACGGCGGCTGACCGACTCCATCGAGACGGCACTTCGCCTCGGCGAGGGGATGGCCGAGATCCTCGTCGCGAGAGGTGAGAACGCCGAAGACGAGGAGGCAATGACCTTCTCGCAGCATCTCGCCTGCACCTACTGCGGGATCTCGTTCGACGAACTCGCACCGCGCAACTTCTCGTTCAACTCACCCTACGGCGCCTGCCCCGCCTGCAACGGGCTTGGCACCCGGTTCGAGGTCGACCCTGAGCTCATCGTTCCGGACCCTGACCGCTCGATCGCCTCGGGTGCGATCTCGCCTTGGACGGGCGCTCGCACCGAATATTTCTCCCGCGTGCTGTTCGCCGTGGCGGAGGCCCACCGGATCGACCCGAAGAAGCCATGGAGCAAGCTGACGAAGGCTCAGAAGAAGGTGTTCCTCTACGGCGCGGGCACGAAGAAGGTGCACATCCAGTACCGCAATCGCTACGGCACGCTCCGCAGCTATGACACGACGTTCGAGGGAGTCGTCACTTGGCTTCAACGGCGCCACTCCGAAGCGGAATCCGACTGGCAGCGCGAGCAGATCGAGGGCTACATGCGGGAGGTGCCCTGCCCGACATGCGGCGGCACCCGCTTGAAGCCGGAGACGTTGGCGGTGACAATCAGCGGCCGCAACATCGCCGAGCTCTGCAATCTGTCCATCCGAGGCGCTCACGATCTGCTCGGAAGCCTCGAGCTGAGCGCGCGTGAGGAGATGATCGCCGCCCGCGTCTTGAAGGAGATCCGGGCCCGCCTGCAGTTCCTCGTCGACGTCGGGCTCGACTACTTGAGCCTCGACCGATCGGCGGCAACGCTCGCAGGCGGGGAAGCTCAGCGGATCCGGCTCGCGAGCCAGATAGGTTCGGGCCTCGTCGGCGTTCTGTACGTGCTCGACGAGCCGTCAATCGGGCTGCATCAGCGCGACAACAAGAGGTTGATCGAGACCCTTATCCGGCTGCGCGACCTCGGGAACACCGTCCTTGTGGTCGAACACGACGAGGAGACGATCCGCGTCGGGGACCACATTGTCGACATCGGTCCGGGTGCCGGTGAGCACGGGGGAGAGGTGGTCTACTCCGGGCCTTTGAAGGGGCTCCTCGCAACAAAGGGCTCGGTGACGGGTCAGTACCTCTCGGGAAAGCGGGAGATCTCGGTGCCGCCGATGCGCCGCGAGCCGCGAGGTGAGTGGGTCACGATCCGGGGGGCGCGCGAGCACAACCTGAAGAACATCGACGTCGAGATCCCGCTCGGATGTTTCGTGGCGGTGACCGGCGTATCCGGCTCGGGCAAGTCGACGCTTGTGAACGACATCTTGCACCGCGCCCTCATGCAACGGATCTACAAGTCCCGCGGCGTTCCCGGCCGCCACAAGTCGATCGAGGGTGCCGAAGCGCTCGACAAGGTGATCGACATCGACCAGTCGCCGATCGGGAGGACGCCGAGATCCAACCCGGCAACGTACTCCGGGGTCTTCGACCACATCCGCAAGCTGTTCAGCCAGACATCCGAGGCGAGGTTGCGCGGCTATCAGCCTGGGCGCTTTTCCTTCAACGTCTCGGGCGGCCGCTGTGACGGCTGTGCCGGCGACGGCACCATCAAGATCGAGATGCACTTCCTGCCGGACGTCTACGTCCCGTGCGAGGTCTGCAAAGGGGCACGCTATAACCGGGACACTCTCGAGGTGACGTGGCGAGGCCGCAATATCGCAGAGGTTCTCGACCTCTCCTGCGAGGAGGCGCTCGAGTACTTCTCAGCCCAGCCCGTGATCGCCCGGCACCTCCAGACATTGGTCGACGTCGGCCTGTCCTACGTGCGACTCGGCCAGCCGGCCCCAACGCTTTCAGGCGGGGAGGCACAGCGGGTGAAGCTCGCCTCGGAACTGTCGAAGCGGTCGACCGGGCGCACCTTGTACATCCTCGACGAACCGACCACGGGTCTTCACTTCGAGGATGTTCGCAAGCTCCTCGGCGTGTTGCAACGCCTCGTCGACAACGGCAACACCGTCTGTGTGATCGAGCACAACCTCGACGTCATCAAGTCGGCCGACTGGATCATCGACCTCGGGCCGGAGGGTGGCGACGGTGGGGGCTTGATCATCGCCGAGGGCACTCCCGAGAAGGTTGCGAAGACGGCGGAGAGCTTCACCGGGCAATACCTCGAGGCTTTGCTGGCCCGCTGAGCCACGCCGCGCCGGGGTGCCGGGGCGTCTCGAGCTAGGCGATCTGGCAAGATGCGCCGATGGGAGCAAAGGGGGTCAAGCGCCGCAAGCCCCATCACCCCCTGACCTCGCCCGAGGGGGAGCTCGCTCCGCTCCGGACTGCCGGTGACTACGGCGCCTACACGCCGTTTGGTGTGGTCCGCTCGATCGGGTACTTCGCGGCGGGTTTCGCGCGTCGTTCGAAGGAGTCCCGCGAACGCAGGCGTTGGTGGGCACCCCCTCGGCGGCGTCCTCACATCTGAGGCCCCGATGGTTCACCGGATCGTACGTCTCGACCACGTACAGCTCGCTATGCCGAAAGACGAGGAGGGGGCTGCCGAAGCCTTTTACGTCGGACTGCTCGGCTTCGAGGTACTGCCCAAGCCTGCCGCGCTCGCCCTCCGAGGCGGAAGGTGGTTTGGCACCGACGGCGGGAGGGTGCAAGTCCATCTCGGGGTGGAGGAGGATTTCCGTCCTGCCAAGAAGGCCCATCCAGCACTCATAGTCGACTCGCTCGACGATCTCGTCGAGGTCTTCGCGCAGGCCGGGATCCCGGTTCGGTGGGACGAGGAGAATCCCGCAGTGCGGCGCTGCTATGTGGACGACCCGTTCGGCAACCGGATCGAGCTCATAGACTCCGCAGGTTGATCGGCTCCGCTCAGAAAGGCGCCAGGTCGACTTGGCCGGGCGAGTCCGTACGGCCGGCGACCCACGCCAAGAACGTCGCCCTTTGCGACGGGTCCTCCATCCGGCCGGGGAGCGCCGCGAGCGCGTCCGCCAACGCGAGAGAGACGAACTCGGCCGGCCAGTCGGCAGGCTCGTATCCGAGCCCGAGGTCGACGTGGTGGAGCTCCACCTCCCGCATACGACGGGCCGGCAGGTTCTCGCAGCTCACCGCCTCACCGCTCATGGTCGCCCAGGTCGCCGACCACGCGGGAGGGCCTGCGTCGCTGAACGCCGAGTCGAGACGACGAGAGGCTGACCGGACATCGTTGACGATCGCCGCAGCCGACCGCGTCGCTCCTGTGTCTATCTCTCCCGTGCGTTGCGCGGCACCGCCCGGGTATTGCGCGACCTGTTGGTTCTCGCCAGCCGCTTCGAGGATCCGCACGAAGGAGTCCGCGTTGCGGGCGAGATGGGTGAGGACGTGGCCGATAGTCCAACCCGGCAACCGGCTGGGACGTTTGACCACGACGTCGTCGATCGCTTCGAGGCGGGAGTAGAGGCGTTCGTGTGAGGCTCGGCAGGACGCGAGCTGGCCTGTTGGAGGTCCGGCTGTAGCCGCCAGCGCTTCGTCGGTCATCGCATAGAGCTTCGCACGCGGCCAGCGGACGGCGGACTGATCATGTCCGGGCCGCCTGCTCAGGCGATCTCGAGCATCGCCTCGAGAGCCACCCTCGCATGCGATGCGATCTCGTGATCGACCGTGATGCGGTTGCGCACCACCCCGTCGACCAGGCCCTCGAGGACCCAGGCAAGGTGGGGCAGGTCGATGCGGGACATAGTGGAGCACGGGCAGACGAGCGGGTCGAGCGACAAGACCGTCCTATCGGCGTGTGCCCGAGCCAAGCGGTCCACCAGGTGGATCTCGGTCGCGACGGCGATGACCGACCCAGGGCCGGCCTCGGCGACCGCCTTTATTATGAAGTCCGTCGACCCGACCTCGTCTGCGAGCTCCACCACTTCGTGGGAACACTCCGGATGGGCGATCACGATCCCGTTCGAGTGCTCACTCCGAAAGGTCTCTACGTGAGCCGTGGAGAAACGCTGATGCACCGAACAGTGCCCCTTCCACAAAAGGAACGTCGACTCCTTGATCACCCTCTCCTCGAGACCCCCGAGCGCAAAGCGAGGATTGACGACCGCCATGTCGGCAGCACCGAAGCCGAGCTGGAAGCCCGTATTACGACCGAGGTGCTGGTCGGGGAAGAAGAGCACCTTGTCGCCGCGACCGCCCGGGACTTCGCTCGCGCCGTCGAGCCCAAGTGCCCAGCGCAGGATCGCCCGCGCGTTGGACGACGTGCACACAGCTCCTCCGTGCCGCCCGACGAAGGCCTTCAGGCCAGCGGAGGAGTTCATGTAGGTGATCGGCACGACACGGTCGGTGTCCGTCACCGCCGAGAGCTCGGACCAGACCTGTTCCACCTGCTCCTCGTCGGCCATGTCCGCCATCGAGCAGCCGGCGTTCAAGTCAGGAAGTACCACCTGCTGGTGGTCGGCCGTCAGTATGTCGGCCGACTCAGCCATGAAATGGACTCCGCAGAAGACCACAAACTCGGCCTCGTCTTGGTCGGCGGCGTAGCGGGAGAGCCCGAAGGAGTCTCCGCGGGCATCTGCGAGCTGGATGACCTCTTCCCGCTGGTAATGGTGGCCGAGAATGACGACGCGGCTCGATAGGCGCTGTTTCGCGGCAGTCACTCGAGCGGCCAGCTCGTCTGACGGCGCCCGTGAGTATTCGTCAGGCAGCCGTGTCTGGAGGCGGATCATGGGGGAACCCCTTATGTACGCCTCGCTAACGGCCGGCGGGGACAGCCTGGTCGCCCATCCGCGGGTTTGTCGGCCACGAAGCGGGATGTCCGCCGGGGTACCAGGCCGGCGTAGCCTCCACTGTAGTGCTCGAACGCCCTAAAGCCATACCCGACGCGCCTGGGTCGTACCAGTTCAAGGACGCCGACGGCCGCGTCATCTACGTGGGCAAGGCGAGGTCGCTCCGCAGCCGCTTATCCAACTACTTCGCCGACCCGCGGACGTTGCATCCCCGGACGGCGCAGATGATGGAGCGGGCGGCGTCGGTGGAGTGGATCGTGGTCCAGAACGACGTCGAAGCGCTGATGCTCGAGTTCAGCCTCATCAAGACCCACCGCCCCCGCTTCAACGTTCGCCTCGTCGACGACAAGAGCTTCCCCTACCTCGCAGTCACGGTCGGGGAGGAGTGGCCAAGGGCACTGGTTATGCGCGGTGCCAAGCGCAAGGACACGCGCTATTTCGGGCCGTACGCCCACGCCTACGCCATCCGGGAGACGCTCGATCTCCTGTTGCGGTCGTTCCCGATCCGGACCTGCTCGGACGCCAAGATGCGGCGGCACGAGCTGCTCGGGAAACCCTGCTTGATGTACCACATCGAGCGATGCGCAGCTCCGTGCGTCGGCGCCGTCGAACGTGAGCGGTACATGGAGTTGGTGGGGGAGTTGATGGCGTTTCTCGAGGGGGACACCAAGCCCATCGTGAGTCGCCTCGAGGAGGCAATGCGAGCGGCGGCCTCGGAGCTCGAATTCGAGCGGGCCGCTCGGCTGCGGGACCGACTGGCCTCGGTCCGGCTCGCAATAGAGCGGCAGCAAATGGTGACCGATACCCCCGAGAACCTGGACGTCATCGGGATCGCGGAGGACGAGCTCGTCGCAGCCGTCCAGGTCCTGCACATAAGGCGCGGCCGGGTCGTCGGGCGACACGGATTCGTCCTCGAAAAGGTCGAACCCCTGACCGAGCAGCAGCTGATTGCCCGCGTCCTCGAGCAGCACTACGCCGAGACGCCGATCGGGATCCCGAAGACGCTCCTCGTCCCGGTGATACCCGAAGAGGCCGAGGTTTACGAGGAGTGGCTGATGCGTACGCGCAGCGGACCCGTCGAGATCCGCGTGCCCCAGCGTGGTCGCAAGAGGGAGCTTCTCGAGATGGCGCGCCAGAACGCCGCCGAGCAGCTGAATCGCCACCGGCTCAAGCGTTCGTCCGACCTGACGAGCCGCGCCGTAGCTATCGAGCAGCTCCAACATGTGCTCGGGTTGAAGGAGGCGCCTTTGCGGATCGAGTGCTACGACATGAGCCATCTGCAGGGCTCCGATTACGTCGGGTCCATGGTGGTCCTCGAGGACGGGCTGCCCAAGCGCTCCGACTACAGGCGATTCAAGGTGTCCGCCGTGCAGGGAAACGATGATTACGGCGCCATGTACGAGGTGCTCTCACGCAGGCTCCGTCACCTGATCGTGGTCGACGGGGATGCCGAAGAGCCGGGGGACGCGGCCCAGCAGGACGCCGCAGCCCAGCCGGACGACCTCGACGCGATTGGGCGACGCCGTAGACGTGCGTCGCGTTTTGCATACCCTCCCCAGCTGCTCCTGATCGACGGCGGCAAGGGCCAGCTCCATGTCGCCGTCAACGTGCTGGAAGAGTTGGGATTGACCGAGACCGTCGCGGTCGCATCGCTCGCGAAACGTCTCGAGGAGGTCTTCGTACCGGGGCGCCCCGAGCCGATCGTCATCCCGCGGGACTCCGAGGCGATCTACCTGCTGCAACAAGCCCGCGACGAGGCACACCGATTCGCGATCAGCTTTCACCGCGAGCTTCGCGGGAAGAGGATGACACGCTCAGTTCTCGAAGGTGTGCCCGGCCTCGGGCCGGCGAGGCGCAAGCGTCTCGTGCGCGAGATGGGCAGTGTGAAAGCCGTGCAAGCCGCCACGCCCGAGCAGCTGCGAGCGCTCCCGTGGCTGCCTGGCAAGGTCGCGGACGCGGTCTACGACCATCTGCACTCGAGCCGCCGTCGCCGCGCGCCGGCTTCGGAGAGCGCAGCGTCGTGACCGGCGTGGAGAGCTCGAAGAGCGACTCGGAGCCGCCGGCGACCGACTGGGACGAGCTGGCGCCGTGGTGGCGTGCGACGTTCTCCAACGGCGCAGATCTCGAGTACGAGATGCAGATCCTGCCGCTTGCTGCGGCCCACCTCCTTGGGTGCGACCGGATCCTCGATCTCGGAACAGGTGAGGGTCAACTCGCGAGGCGCCTTGTCGCCAACGTTCCCGAGCCCGGGCTCGTCACCGGAATCGACCCCTACTCCGGACAGCTCGCGAATGCCCTCGAGCAGGGCGGCGGCCCGGTGTACGTCCAGGCACGGGGGGAGCGTCTCCCCTTCAAGAGCGGATCCTTCGACGGAGTCGTGTGCTGTCTCGTGATCGAGCACGCCGACGAGCCCGATCAGGTGCTGGCCGAGATGGCGCGGGTGCTCGCTCAGGGCGGCCGCCTCCTCTTGCTCATCAATCACCCGGTCGTACAGGGTCCTGGAAGCGGCTTCGTCGACGACCGCGTGCTCGACGAGAGGTATTGGCGGATCGGGCCTTACCTTACCGAGCAGGTCGTCATCGAGGAAGTGGACCCGGGCGTGCCAGTCCGCTTCGCGCACCGGCCCCTGTCGGGCTACATCAATCCGCTCTGTGAGGCCGGACTCGTGCTCACACGCCTGGAGGAGCCGGAGCCACCTCTCGAGTTCCTGAGCGACTCGTTCGACCTCTCGCTCGAGCGCGCCATGCCGCGCCTTTGCCTCATGTGCTTCGAACACCGCGCCGGGCCTTTGCCGGTGGGAGAATGATCTGACCATGGCGGAATACCTCTTCCTGATCGGGATGTCCGGCGCAGGGCGCTCGACCGCTGCCGCGACGCTCGAGGATCGCGACTGGTTCGTGATCGACAATCTTCCTCCCTCGCTGCTCGGGAAGGTTGCAGAGCTCGCCAACCAGCCCGGATCGGAGTACGAGCGCCTGTGCCTCGTGGCTGGACGGGGTGGTTACGAGGGCATCGCGGACCTCCCGATCGCGATCGCGTCGCTGCGTGCGTCGGGCGCGCGGGTCCGGGTGCTCTATCTCGAAGCTCCCGACGAAGTGCTGGTGCGTCGCTACGAAGGCACGCGACGTCGGCATCCGATCGAGACCGAGAGTGGCACCCTCGACGCAGTACGCCACGAGCGGCAACTTCTCTCAGAGCTTCGCGGCGACGCCGATCTCGTCCTCGACACCGGCGAGCTCAATGTGCACGAGCTGCGCGATCACATCATCGAGCTCGTCGAGGATGCGCAACCGGGCTCGGCTATGGAGACGACGGTGGTCTCGTTCGGATTCAAGCATGGGTTGCCGTTGGACGTGGATCTCGTGTTCGACTGCCGTTTCTTGCCGAATCCGCATTGGATCCCCGAGCTCCGCCCTATGACCGGTCTCGACGACAAGGTCCGGGAGTACGTCATGGCAGCGCCCGAGGCCCACCAACTGCTCGATCGTCTCGAGAGCTTGTTCGAGCTGCTCCTGCCCGCCTATGCGCGCGAAGGGAAGTCCTACCTCTCGGTCGCGATCGGCTGCACCGGCGGCCACCACCGTTCGGTCGTTCTGGCCGAGGAGATCGGCGAGATGATGCGCCGCCACGGTTACGCGCCCTCGGTCCACCATCGGGACATCAACCGATGAGTGAGGTGGGCCCTTCCTCGGGGCCGCGAGTCGTCGCGATCGGTGGCGGCCATGGCGCTGCTCAGACGCTGCGCTCTGCCCGGCGTTACGCGGGAGAGATCACCGCCATCATTTCAGTGGCGGACGATGGCGGATCGAGTGGCCGGCTCCGAGAGACGCTTGGCATCCCGGCTCCTGGAGACCTGCGGCGCTGCATCGGCGCGCTTTTGCCGGACGGGTCTCCGTTCGGTGAGGTGCTCGAGTACCGCTTCGACTCCGGCGAGCTCGAGGGTCACGCTTTCGGCAACCTCCTCATCGCATCGCTCGCGTCCGCCATCGGCGACTTCGCAGCTGGCGTAGCGGAGGTGACCCGTTTGCTAGGAGCGCTAGGCCGGGTCTTTCCGGCAACGACGGTCCCGGTCGTCCTCAAAGGCACTGGCGAGGGTGGGGAGATCTCCGGGCAGGTCCGCATCCAAAAGCGGGGTGGTGTGTCTCGCATCGAGCTCGTGCCTCCGGACGCCGAGCCGCCTCCGGCCGCCGTCGAGGCACTTCTCCAGGCGGACCAGATCGTCATCGGCCCAGGCTCGCTCTACACCAGCTTGCTGGCGGCAGCGACAGTGCCGGCTCTTCGCGAGGCCATTGCCAAGAGCCCTGCGCAGCGCGTCTACGTCGCGAACCTCCGAGAACAGCTGCCGGAGACGAGCGGCTACGACGTGGCTGATCACGTCCAAGCGCTGCTCGATCACGGGCTCGTGGTCGACGTCGTCCTTGCAGACCGATCCGCCCTCGTGCTCGGTGATGTGCCAGGTGGGGTCGCTGTCGAGCTCGCCGAGCTCTCGGGGCCGAAGCTCGTCGCGCACGATCCAGAGCTCCTCGGCACCGCCCTCTCGGGGTTGGTTCTTGCGGGAGTGGGTTGTACTGGGGAAAAGTGACAGGGCTCGAGTTGCAACAGGGCGCCTACCCTCGCGCATCGGGGCGTGACGCAGAAGAAGGGTGAAGATGGCCGTTCGTATCGGAATCAACGGATTTGGCAGGATCGGACGTAACTTTCTCCGCGCACTTCTCGAACGAGACGCCGAGGAGGCTCGTAGCGGCGTCGCCGGGCCGTTGCCGATCGAGCTCGTGGCCGTAAACGACATCGCGCCGCGCGATTCGAACGCCCACCTCTTGAAATATGACTCGACCCACGGGCGCCTGCGCGATCCCGTCGTGTTGACCACATCCGGACTCCGAGTCGGCGAGCGGGAGATCGCCGTGCTGTCGGAGACAGACCCGAAGGCACTCCCGTGGGGCGATCTCGGCGTCGACGTGGTGATCGAGTCAACAGGCCGATTCACGGGCCGTTCGGCGGCCATGGCACATGTCGAGGCTGGTGCCCGGCGGGTGATCATCTCGGCTTACGCGAAGGACGCCGACGCGACATTCGTCGTCGGCGTGAACGACGACGAGTTCGAGCCTGACAGTCACATCATCGTCTCGAACGCCTCGTGTACCACGAACTGCCTCGTCCCGATGGTGAAGGTCCTGGAGGATGCGTTCGGCTTGCGGCAGGGGATCATGACGACTGTTCACGCCTACACGAACGACCAGGAGCTCCTCGACCTCGGCCGGGACAACCTGCGTCGGTCGCGGGCTGCGGCGGTCAACATCGTGCCCTCATCGACTGGTGCGGCACGAGCCACGAGCCTCGTGCTCGGGCAGATGGCGGGGCGGCTCGACGGTCTGGCGCTGCGGGTGCCAGTCGTCGACGGGTCGATCACGGACCTGACGGCGGTGCTCAGTGACGGCGTGACAGTCGCTGACGTCAATGCAGCGTTCCGTCGGGCCTCGGAGTCCGGGCCGCTCTCGAAGGTTCTCGACTACAACGAGGCCCAGATCGTGTCGAGTGACATCGTCGGCACCTCCGCCTCTTGCACCTTCGACGCGACGCTCACGGTAGCGATCCCGATCGACGACGACACGACCCTCGTGAAAGTGATGGGCTGGTACGACAACGAGTGGGGCTACTCCTACCGGTTGATCGACCTGGCCATGATCATCGGAGGGGCGTGAGCGGCGAACAAGCCGCGGTCGGCTCGCTTCCGGTCCTCGAAGATCTCGGGGACGTCGCGGGCAAACGAGTGCTCGTCAGGCTCGACCTGAACGTTCCGCTCGCGGAAGGATCCGACGGTAAGCGAGTTGTCTCGGACGACTTCCGCATCCGGGCAGCCTTGCCTACCCTTCAGTACCTGGCCGCCGGTGGTGCGTCGGTGACCGTCGCTACACACCTCGGGCGCCCGAAGGGGTCCGTCGACCCTCGGTGGGCGGTGGAGCCGGTGGTTGAGCGGCTGGCGGAGATGGGGGCGCGGGTGCGGGTGTTGGAGAACCTGCGTTTCTCCCCTGGGGAGGAGAACAACTCGCCCGAGCTGGTTGCCTCGTTGGTGGAGGGTCAGGACCTGTTCGTCAACGACGCCTTCGGGGTGATGCACCGGTCCCACGCCTCGGTCGTTGGCCCACCCAACTTCTTGCCCTCGGCCGCCGGCCGGCTCGTCGAGCGAGAAATGGCGGCGATCGCGCCGTTCCTCTCCAACCCGCCGCGGCCTTTCGTCGTCGTAATCGGCGGGGCGAAGGTGAAAGACAAGCTTGGGCTCCTCGCCAGCTTGATGGAACGGGCGGACCGCGTGCTCGTCGGCGGTGGGATGGCCTTCACGTTCCTTCATGCGCTCGGCCACCCGACTGGCGACTCCATCCTCGATCGCGAGCATCTCGACGAGTGCCGCCAGCTCGTGTCGAGCTCGCCGGCGCTGCTGCTGCCGGTCGACATCGTCGGCGCCGCGCCCGGGGTCGAGCTCGCCCCCCGGCCTGCTTCTGGCGCTGACGCCGTCATCGAGGGAAGTAAGGAGGAGGTAAGGGTTTACGGCCAGGGGCTTCCCGATGGCTGGAAGGGCCTTGACATAGGACCTGCCACATCTGAGCTCTTCCGCGAGGCCATCGCCGGAGCCGGCTCGGTCTTCTGGAATGGCCCCGTCGGCGTGTTCGAGGACCCCCGTTTTGCCCGCGGTACCTTCGAGGTCGCATCGGCTGTGGCGGCCACGAGTGGGCTGACTTTTGTCGGCGGCGGTGATAGCGCGGCCGCGCTCGATCGTTTCGGGCTCGAGGGGGCCGTCGACCACATCTCGACCGGCGGCGGCGCCTCGCTCGAGCTGCTCGAGCACGGGGACCTGCCGGGTCTGGCCGCCCTTCGCGAGAACGCCCTCCGGCACGACCGCGGCGAGCTGGGCTCGCCCAACCGGGAGCGGTCGTGAGCAACCGAGTGCAGTCGTGAGCGACCGGGAGCTACTCATCAGCGGCAACTGGAAGATGAACCACACTCACTTCGACGCCATCCAGTTCGTCCAGACTCTGGCGGCACTCTTGCGTGCGAATCCGCTCCGGGCTGGCAGGGCGCTATCGGTGCACCCGTCCTTCACGGCGTTGCGGTCCGTGCAGACTGCACTCGAGTCGGACGGCGTGCCGGTCTCACTCGGTGCTCAGAACTGCCACGAGGCGGAAAAGGGAGCCTTCACCGGGGAGGTGAGCGCCGAAATGCTCGCGAAGCTCAACGTCTCGTACGTGATCGTCGGCCACTCCGAGCGCCGCCAGCTCTTCGGCGAGACCGACGAGGCGGTCCGGGCGAAGGTGGACGCCGTATGCCGCCACTCGATGACGCCGATCCTCTGCGTCGGAGAGACCCTCGAAGAGCGCGAAGCCGGCCAAGCTCACGCGAAGGTCTCGCAGCAGCTCGAAGCTGCGCTCAAGGGGCGCTCGCGCGCTGCGGTGGCGGATCTCGTCGTCGCCTATGAGCCGATTTGGGCGATCGGGACAGGGCTGACGGCGTCGAGTGACGACGCGGAGAAGATGGCCGCCCACATCCGCAACGAGATCGAGCAGCTGTCGGGCAGCGAGGCGTCATCTTCGGTGAGGGTGCAATACGGCGGCTCGGTGACCCCGGAGAGTGCCGGCGAGCTGCTTCGTTGTCAGGACGTCGACGGGCTGCTCGTCGGTGGGGCAAGCCTCAAGGCCGAGAGCCTCTACGAGATCGCGCGGGCGCGCTGAGGCTAGGGCGCTTTGCGCCGGTGGTAGCGTCTATGTCCGCCGAGGAGCGATTTCTGCGCTCCACTCATCTCCTAGGAGGTCACTGCCCGTGCTTACCGACGCCCTGGTGGTCGTCGACGTGGTTGCTGCGCTCGGGCTGATCGTGCTGATCCTCTTGCACAGCGGGCGCGGGGGTGGCCTGTCGGACATGTTCGGTGCCTCGGCCGGGTCCTCGGCGGCAGGATCGACCGTGGCCGAGCGCAACCTTGACCGGATCACGATCACGTTTGTCCTGGTCTTCGTCTTCGTGACGATCTCGCTCGCTCTTCGGTGGAGTTGAGGCGGGGCATAACTGCTCGCCTTTCGCCCGCCCCGCTTCTCGTAGCGCTGGCAGCAGCGCTGCTCATTGCGGGATGTAGTGCCCCTGCCGCCTCGCCCGGCTCGGTGACCCAGTCGACGCTGCCAGGTGGCTATTCGATAGATACCGACGGGACCGTCACCGTCGGCGTCACGTCGCTGCCGACGAACTTCAACCCGTCCACACCGGCAGGAGACAACCGCATCACCCAACTCGTGATGGAGCAGGTCTGGCCACAGCCCTTCGTGACCGAGCCTGGCTTCGGGGTCGAGAACTCAGGTCTGCTGGAAAGCGCGGAGGTCCAGGGCGTTTCCCCTCTGACCGTTGTCTACGTCATCAACCCGAAGGCGGTCTGGTCAGATGGCGTTCCTATTACTGTCGCTGACTTCGAATATTCGTGGCACGAGCACCTCTTGAGCTCGGCCCCGTTGCCAGACTCGGGCCTAGTGGCTGGATACCGCGACATCGCGTCCATCGTCGGCTCAGATAAAGGTGACACCGTCACAGTCACGTTCAGCCAGCCCTTCTCGCAGTGGCAATCGCTCTTCGCCAACCTGGTTCCGGCACATGTCGCAGAGGCGTACGGCTGGTCTGCGGCCTTTACGGGGTACACGCCCGATCGCGTGATCTCCGGCGGTCCGTTCGAGGTGACGTCGTATGTCGCGGGGAAATATCTCGTGCTCAGCCGTAATCCTCGTTACTGGGGCACGAGGGCTCACGTCGCACATATACGTTTCGTCGTCGAGCAATCGCAATCGGCTCTCGTCAGCGGGCTCACGTCGGGCCAGCTGTCGGTCGCCGAGGTGGCAGCGTCGCAATCCGAACCGAACGTGCTCGCAGCAGGTGCCGTCGGGATTAAGGACTCGAGCCCGGGGAATGGCGCATCATCGAGGGCGCTCGAGTGGACCGGGACGACGGCAAGCGAGATCTGGCAGCTCTGCTTCAACTTCGACGATCCGCTGATCTCGAACGTCGCTGTGCGGCGCGGCATCGAGCACTCGCTCGACCCGAGCGAGATAGTCGCGGACTCAGAGGATCTGGTTGACCCTGCCATCTCGGTGGCTGACTCGCGACTCGCGCTCGCGGGGGAGAACTCGAGTAAGAGCTCATCCGGCGCGGCTCCGGCTGCCCCGCGCACACCGGTGCTGTACGAGCCTGCGGTCGCACTCGCCTTGTTCCGCCAGGCCGGCTACACGCCGGGCGCGGGCGGCCTGCTCCGCCTGGCGGGCGTCGACGCACCGCTCGTGGTCACGTTGTTGGAGCCGAGAGGCGACTGGCCCGTAGACCAAGCCGGGCTGGAGATCCAAGGCGAGCTCCGTGCGTTGGGGGTCACCGTCCACCTCCAGAGGCGTGAGCTCTCAGCGATGCTTTCGAAGCTGCTTCCTGGCGGTTCGTACCAGCTAGCCCTCGCACCCTTCGAGGCCTCACCGACACTTGCGACGGTCGCGCCCGAGTACAGCGACCCCGTGCTCCCGCAGAGCGGAGGGGTGACAAGCGTGCACGTCGGGGATGCGGGACTCCTCAGCTCAGGCGGTCAGACTTGGTCGACACAGGTACCCCTTGGAACCGAGCCCGGAGCATGGCCGGATGCAGGCGCGGTGACCCGTGACGTCTCGGGCGTCGATGACCCCGGCATCAACAGCGAGCTCTCCAACGCCCTGGGCGAGCTGGACGCGCCGACAGCCCTGGCGGACTTGCAGAAGGTCGAGAATCGGATGTGGAACCAGGTCGTATCGATCCCGCTGTTCCAACCGGGGCTCGACCTCGTCCGCTCGGTACGCATCGACAACGTCAGCGAGAGTCCGACCTGGGCAGGCTTCATGTGGGACGCCGAAGACTGGGCCCTCGTGACCCCGCTCCCGAAGGCGACCACGACCACAGTGGCGGCGGGGGACTCCGGAGGCTGAGAGCGAGTGCGGCGCTGCGCTGGCGTGCGCTGGAGTCCCGATGATTACGAGCGTGGCGGGAGGCTAAAGTACAAGCGCTTCGAGGGTTTCGACTCTCCCAGCTCCACTCTTGTCGGAGTGGCGGAATAGGCAGACGCGCTAGGTTGAGGGCCTAGTCCACGCAAGTGGGTGGGGGTTCAAGTCCCCCCTCCGACACCAGGGCGCTCAGGCGTCTTTAGTGGCTCTTCGGATCTGAGCGGGGTCCGGTGGCCCACCCTCGCTCGTGCTCGCTGTCGTTGCTGCGCCCCGAACGGCGCATGGGTGGCACACGTGAATCGGTGACCTGATCACTTTCTGAGTTCGACGGCAAGACCTCCTTTACAGCGTCGCCGCACTTCTCTATAGTTCACTAGATATCTAGTGCAATAGAGGGAGCCATGATCGAGTTCTACCTGGACGCGAAGTCGGGCATCGCCCCCTACCTTCAGCTAGTCCACCAGGTGCGCCGGGCCCTCAAGCTCGGCGCGCTGCGCGAGGGTGACCAGCTGCCGACGGTCCGCGAGGTCGTGACCCGCATCGCGATCAACCCGAACACCGTGTCCAAGGCGTACCGCGAGCTGGAGCACGAGGGGCTGATCGTCGCTCGTGCCGGGGTCGGCACCTTCGTGACTGCCAGCACCAGCGAGGACGTCCTCGCGTCGCTCGGGCCGATCCGACACGACCTCGAGCAATGGCTCGTGCAGGCCCGAGCCACGGGCCTCGACGACGATTCCATCGAAGCGCTGTTCCGAGCGGCCTTTCGGAACTCCGCCCCCGTAGCGTCGTGAGTGCCGCAGCGCTCGAGACCGTGGGTCTCGGCAAGCGCTATCTGCGTCGCTGGGCGCTCGAGGACTGCACGTTCCGCATCCCCCGGGGCCACGTCGTCGGCCTGGTCGGCCCGAACGGCGCCGGCANNGAGAGCAGCCGGCGCGCGACGCTGCCCAGCTAGGCCGCGTCGGCTTCGTTCCCCAGGACGCGTCCCTCTACGCGTGGCTCAGCGTCGAGGACCACCTGCGCCTGGGCGCGCACTGCAATCCCGGATGGGACGCGGAGGCCGCGCACGCACGCCTCGCCGAGCTCGGACTCAGTCCGCGCCAGCGCGCGGGGAAACTCTCAGGCGGCCAGCGCGCCCAGCTGTCCCTCACGATCGCGCTCGCCAAGCGCCCCGAGCTGCTGATCCTCGACGAGCCCGTGGCCAGCCTCGACCCGCTCGCGCGGCGCGAGTTCCTCC
>PLDN01000152.1 GCA_003136185.1 Acidimicrobiaceae bacterium
GGAGAGAACGTCGGGAACGCCTCATCGGCCACGTCGCCGGCGACCCGACGCGGAGCCTGACGACGGCCCGCCCCGATCGTCCAGAGCTCCCCCAAGCTGTGGCGGTCGTTCCGACGACGAGAACGGTCGGACACGAAAGCGATCGACGAGCCGTCCGGCGACCAACTCGGTTGTGCGTGATCGAAGTCGCCCGAGGTGAGCTGGCGCAAGTTCTTCTTCTCGACGTCGTAGACGAAGAGGTGGTCGCGACCTTCGAGCCAGCCAGCGCCATCGAGGCGGTTGAAGAGGCCTCGGATCACACGGGGCGCGTTTCTCGAGCGAGCGTTCTCGGCGTCGGAAGTGGACTTGGAGGCACCCGTGTTGACCACGAGTACGAGACGGTCTCCTTCCGGCGACCACTCGATCCATTTGACTGGCCCAGGCGACTCGACCGTGACCGGAGCCCCGCCCGAGAGCGGCGCCAGCTTCAGGACCGGCGGCGCATCCGAGGCGGACAGGAAGGCCATATATCTTCCGTCCGGCGACCACCTTGGCGAGAAGTCGTGCGGGCCCTCGGTGAACTGACGGGCTGGCGACGAGCCGTCGGTGGTTCCAACGTAGATGCTCGACACGGGCTCGTCGCGTTCGATGTCGAGCGAGACCTCGAACCAGGCAAGCTCGGTGGCGTCGAAGGAGAGCTGCGGGTCTTGCGGCCAACGAAGAAGCGCAATGTCCGGTGGTCGCATCTGGTGGCGTGGCACGGAAGTAGCTTCACACAACTCGTTCGCTGGTGCTTCCGATCCGTGGCGACACCGCGCGACACAGTTGAAGGGCGCCGGATGCCTGGCGTTCGACCCGCCCGTCAGCCGTGTGGGACGAGGCTGTCGAGCTGGAAGCGTCCGCTGGCGGTGAGCGTCGAGTTGCCGATCGCTGTCGGAGTTCGCACGTCGGTCGACCACGTGCCCTGCAGGGGCAGCCCGTCGGCGCTGTCGTACCACGTGTTCTCAACATCCTGGCCCTTCTGGCCACCAGTGAAACGAGCGACCTCCAGGATGCGAACGGCCAGCACCTTCTTTCCGTCCACGAGCACGCTCCCGTCACCGAGGTACTTGACCGAACCTGCCAGCGTGACCGGCGGGAGCTTGAGCGGGTGATTCGTCCCGGTGCAGCTGAAGCGATACCGACGATTACGGGCAAGAACGCCTGGGACCGCGATCTCCGCGGGCTTGCAGGTATACGACGCCGTGTCTGCCACCGTCGTTGCTACGAAATTCCACTGGTACCAGCCACCCCGGGCGGTCTCCAGCAACTGTGTCCCGCGCGGGCAGTATGTGGTGGACTGCCAGTGGTTGTCGCTGTAGTCCATCCTGAGCATCCAACACCCGTTTGCCCCGTACGTCACGGTCCCCGGGATGAGCGGGCCCTCGTGCTGAGTCTTCGGAGGAAGCGACAGCGCCTCGCTGCCGGATCCTGTGTACTCGTAGACTCCCTCCGCAGGCCTCCCTGGCTTACTAAAGCCAGCCGAGGCGCCCTTGTCGTGGCGGAAGAGCTGATCGGCGGTCGGGAGCGACACTTCGTGGGCGCCGGTCGTGAACCAGAAGAAGGCGAACACGCCTATGCCGGCCAAGACGACGGCAGCGGTCCCGAGCAGCCAGTGCCGCCGCCGATGACGCCTGGGCCCCTTCGTCTGGTTGCTGTCACCCGGCGCAGCCACTGACACCATCTCGCCTCCCCCGCCCACGCCACTCTGCTGCCCAAAGACCACTCTGTCGTCCAAAGACAACTCTGCTGCCCAAAGACCACTCTGTCGTCCAAAGAATAGTCAGTGCGGTGATACCTGGCCGAGGCGGGCGTTGGCGCGCGCCATCATGCCGACGGCAGCCGGGCGGGGCAAGAGGCGGCCCATCACGAACGACGCGACCTTGTTCGTCGACCCGGGGATGACTCTCGGCCCCTTCCTGAGCGCTTCGATGGCGGCATCCCCACCAGATCACACGCTCGGTGGGAGTCCCGCGCCCCACGCCGCCACGGTAGTAGCGGCCGCCTTGTGGGGCCCACGAGGTGAAGTAAGTACCAGCACACAGGCGTCATCGCAGGGCGGACAGCACTCACCCTGCACACCCGTCGCTGCAGTGGTGTATGCAAGACGCGATGACCGGAGGCGAGGGCTCCTGCCCAGTGGTTCACGACTTCCGTTTCGTCGGTGCTGGCGAGGCGATGACAGCGTTCGGGCGCTACGACGCGCTGCAGGACGAGTACCGAATGGTGCGGGTCGAAGAGCCAGGCGGCGCCTACTACCTACCGCTCGACCGCGACCTCATCGTCTCGGGTATGCAGGACACCGAGACCTTCTCGAGCCACGCGCTGACGCCTCTCCAGCCGAACCCGCGGTACACAGCGATCCCGGTCATGCTCGACCCGCCGGAGCACGCGAAGTGGCGCCGCCTCCTCTCCGGCTACTTCGGGGTGAGACAGATGGCTCTCCTCGACGAACGGATTCGATCGGTGTGCTCGGAGTTGATCGAGGCCATCTCCGCCATGGGCGCTTGTGATTTCACCGAGGACTTCGCCTTCCGGTTCCCGACCACGATCTTCCTCGAGATCTTCGGGCTTCCTCCGGCTGAGCTCGACACCTTTCTCGAGTGGGAACGTGCGATCCTGCACCCCGGCGAGGACGGCGAGCTTGACCGTGAACGGCAGTTTCTCGCCGCGGTGAACCTCTACGAACGGCTCCGCGAGGTCATCGCCGGCCGGCGGGCCGCCCCGGACCCCGAGGCGACCGATATCCTGAGCGACGCCCTGACCTGGCGGATCGACGGCGAGCTCGTGAGCGACGAGGAGATCGTCTCTTGCTGTGTCCTTCTCTTCATGGCTGGACTGGACACGGTCGCCAACGCCTTGTCGTTCTCGTGGCGCCATCTCGCCACTCATCCCGACGACAGGGCCTTCCTGGCCGCCCGCCCGACAGACCGGGGACCCCTCGCCGCTGAGGAGCTGCTCCGGGCATTCCCGATCGCCCAGATCGCCCGGAAGGTGACACGGGAGACCGATTTCGGCGGCGTGCAACTGAAGGCGGGCGACATGGTGCTGTTCGCGCTAGCGGCAGCCAACCGTGACCTGGTCCACCTGGACGGCGCGAGGATCGTCGACTTCGGGCGCGAGCCGGTCGCGAGCTACACCTTCGGCACCGGTCCACACCGCTGCCTCGGCTCCCATCTCGCACGGCGGGAGATGGCAGTCGCGCTCGAGCTCTGGCACACGAGGATCCCTGAGTACGAGCTCGCAGTCGATGAGCCCCTCTTTGGGCACTGGGGAAGCGTGCACGGTCTTCGCGCGCTGCCGCTTCGCTGGCCGGCGCCAGGCTGACCGTCGCCCCCTAACGCCCAGAGAGGCCCCACACGATTCCCGGCCGGGGCCTGAAACGCTCGTTCTACGTGATAACTGATCGAAGCGTTGACCGGCTGTCACCAAGCTCAGCATCGACTGCCACGGCAGGGCGTGGGAATAGGAGGGCGTCCGGGCAGGCTGTGTTCTCTGATGACACCTCAAGACGAGTCCTTGCAGGCAGCCGGTCCCCTGGCCCTGGTCGGCTCAGGCGAGTACCTCGAGGAGATGTCCCCCATCGAGGCGGCTCTGCTCGCCGGCCGGCCACCTCGGTATGTGCAACTGGCCACTGCTGCGGTGCCGGACGGTCCCGCCGTGGTGGCTCGATGGCACCACTTGGGCTCTGAGCAGGCCGCACGCCTCGGAGTCGAGGCGGTGGTCCTACCCGTGGCAGACCGGCGCGACGCCGAAGACCCGGCCCTCGCGGCCGAGGTAGCGGGCGCCGGCCTCGTCTACCTCTCCGGCGGCAATCCGTCGTACCTGGCTGACACGCTGCGGGGCAGTGCGGTGTGGGATGCCATCGTGGCTGCTTGGCAGGCCGGCGCCGCGTTGGCCGGCTGCAGCGCCGGCGCAATGGTGCTTTCCTCCCACGTCCCTTCTTTGCGCCATCCGCGCGAAGGCGTCGATGGGTTGGGTCTCGTGCCGCATCTACGAGTGCTCCCCCATTTCGACGCCTTCGTCGGACGCTTTCCCGATATGGTCACCCGGGCGCTCATCCCTCACGATCCGGGGGTCACCGTGATCGGCGTCGACGAGATGACTGCGATCGTCGGTGGCCCCTCGACCTGGACGGTGCAAGGACGGGGATCTGCTTGGCTGCTACGTACGGGCGGTCGCACCGAGCTGAGCACGGGAACGACCTTTACCCTCGACCCCGACGCGGTCAGCTCGCGCTCTTGAGAGCTCTCGGCTTCATGACACCATTGGAAAAGCTCGTCGAGCTGTTGCCGTGATCCCTTGAACGCGCCCTCCCATCACGAGGCGGCGCCGGGATCGTTCCAGTACGGCGCCCGCAGCTCCCGCTTCAGGACCTTGCCCGAGCCGGTCTTCGGGAGGTCGTCGGCGAAACTGACCGATCGAGGCACCTTGTACCCGGCCAGCTGCTCTCGCCCGAACGCGATGATCGCGTCAGCGGTCACCTCCGCATGGGCCGGAACGACGACGGCGTGCACGCTCTCGCCCCACTCCTCGCTCGGGACCCCGATGACTGCGACCTCGAACACGTCGGGCGATTGGTCGAGGGCGGCCTCGACCTCGGCCGGATAGATGTTCATACCGCCGCTGATGATCATGTCCGTCTTGCGATCGGCGATGTAGAAGTACCCCTCCTCGTCGAAGTAGGCAACGTCTCCGACCGTGTGGTACTCGCCGAGGCTCTCCTCCCGGTACTTGTCCTCGGCCTTGTAGTACGTCGTGAATATGTTGGCGGCCCGCACGTATAGCTCGCCTTTGACATTCGGTTCGGTGACCTCGCGACCCGCGTCGTCGAAGAGCTTGATCTCGACGCCGGGGGCAGCCTTCCCGCAGGATCCCGGCCTTCCCAGGTGATCCTCCGGGCCAAGCACCGTGTCTACACCGAGCTCGGTCGAACCGTAGACCTCCCACAGCGAGTCGGGCGGGAAGTCGGCGAGATACAGCTTCTTCAGCGCGAGGGTCCACGGGGCGGCGTTCGCGATCATGCGTTTCATGCTCGACCGGTCGTAGGCGGTCTTGACGTCGGTCGGCAGCGTGCAGACCATCCGGATCGGGGTCGGCGCCGTAAAGGTGGTCGTGACCCGATAGGTGTCGACCAATCGCAGCCAGTCCTCGGCGTCGAACTTGTGCTGGAGGACAATCGTGTTGCCGAGCACGAGCGCCAGGCCGGCGAAGCCACCGGGCCCCGAGTGATACAGCGGTCCGGTCGTCAGATAGATGTCGTCGGGCTGGTAGCCGACCAACCGGACAAGGGCGAAGGTCTGCTCCTGGCTCTGGACACCCGGCCGCACGGCTCCCTTCGGCTTGCCCGTCGTGCCTGACGTGTAGATCATCGTGGATCCGGCTGGCCCGTCCGCCGGTTCGACGTCGACAGTCGGATAGGTGTCCACACGGTCCTCGACAGCGCCGTCGCCATCGAAGACGATGACCTCCCGCAGCTTCGGCGTATCCGGTCGGATCCGCTCGATCAGCTCTGCGTACTCGGCGTCGACGACGACCACTTCGGCGTCGCAGTTGTCGACGACGTAGGCAGCCTCCGGAGGCGTGAGGCGGTAGTTCAGCGGGACGCCTACGGCTCCGACCTTGCGGATGGCGTTCACGACGAGCAGAGCGCTGGCGGAGTTCTGGCCGCACCAGACGACCTTGGTCGTGCTCGTGACGCCCAAGTCGACAAGGAGAGCCGCGTACTGGTTCGAGCGCTCGTTCGCCTCCGCGAACGTGTAGGTGACCGGGGCGAGACCGGGCCTGTCGTCGACGATCGAGAGCTTCGACGGCTGTCTGGCGGCGTGGGCAGCAAGGATGTCGGCCATGGGTGGGCCATCGTGGTCGCTTCTCCGCCGATCGTCAATAGATGCGAGGACTTGGGGGCGACCTGACGCCGCCGAGCACGGCGGATGCTCCTCCGCTAAGCCACGGCTGCAACCTGTCGCAGCGTCTACCGACTCCTTCGGGTCATGGAGACGAACGTGCTTGGAAACGGGCCGACTGCTTCGCCGCGACGGACGCGGTCAGCCATCACAAGGCTGGGCGATGGAGGACCGACGAGGGAAGTGGACGCCACCACGTGTCGGAGTGAGCTCCTCTACCCGAGAAGTGCGGTTGCCCAACGCACTGAGGGCCGCGTCGCTGTTACCAGTCGATCGGGCCGTACCAGTCCTCGAACGCTTGGGTCTCCTTGGGTTCGAGGGTGACTTCATGGCGGTCGAACCAGGCCAGCTCCTCTCCATCAGCGGGAGCGGTGGGCGCTGCCGAACGACAGGCGATCCCCGGCAAGTCAGCATCCCAGGCTTGCTGTCCGACTGGCTGGCACATCGGCCAGCCGACGATGTTGCCCGTGCCGTCAGCGGGGTACGTCGCCGGTAGTCCGTTGGCGGCACATCCGGCCGGGGATACGACGTCGAGATAGCGGTCGTCGAGGACGTCGGTCGAGACCAACACTGGCCGCTCGGACAGGTCGACGTCCTCCGCCCTGAACGGCTGGCCCCGGAGACGTTCGGTCAAGAAGTGCCGGGCGTTCGCCCGTGCGGTGTCAATGTCAGCGTTGAGGTAGGTGACCGGGAAGCTGCCCGCCGCATTCCACCGTGCGCCAAAGCGCATCGAGTAGCTGCCGTTCAGCGGATCGGTCAAGGATGGGTCGGCGACCCGGTAGTACTCGCCTCCTCTTTCGATGACGTCCATCAGGCAGTGCCCGACCAGTCAAAGGCACGCTCAGTTATCTCCCGAAGCTCCGAATGGCGATCGGATGCAACCATTTCGAGCATGGTGAGTCCGCCGTAGGCGTCTGCGCTCCTGCGGGCCACCAGCGGCAGCCGTCCTGGGCTGAGCTTGCGATCCAGGAGTTCTCCGACAGACAGCAGGTTGGCAAGTTTTTCCCGGCGGGCTGTTGGCACCTCGCCGCTCAGCTCCCACTGATCCACGGCTTGCCGCGAGACGCCGAACAGATCAGCAACCTCACTGTTGGTCAGACCGAGCAGGTCCTTCACCCTCAACAGTGGTGGCTGCATCGACCGTATTGCGAGATCGACAAGCCGACGGAAGCGACCGGTATCTATACCTGCAGGAAGATCAGGCCACCCTGAAGACATCCCAAGGTTGAGCTGTGGGCACCCCGGCAACAGCATCCGGAAGGCGTCGATGGCAACAACTCCAACACCGATGTCTTGTCCGAACCGAGCGATGAGCGGGGAGAACGGCACATCGCCGATGAGGTGATCGAGGTACTGAATGGGCTCTCGACGCACTTGGTGCGAGGCGGTCACGATGCCGAACCCATCGTTGATCCGCTGAACGAGCTGAGGCAGCTCGTCGGCAGCCGACTTCACGATGTCGCCTACGAGGGAGTGCCAGTGACTGACAAGGACCGTTACCGCAGGCCACTCGCCACGGACAGCGTGGGGCATGGCTTCACGGAACACATCGAAGTGGCCTGGGACGTCCGAGAGCAGCTTGGCGCACTCGTCGGCTGTGTCGGCCCGCAGAGCCCTGACCAGGGCGTCGTGAAGTTCAAAGGCGCTGGTGGAGTACTTGCCCATGACCTCAGTATATGCGAACGCAAGTAATACGCAAGCAATGATGCAAGTTAGCTTACAAGGAGCGAGCCAGCTCCTCGGGCGCAACGACGAGGACGAGACCGGCTTCGTCTGACTCGACCGCGAAATCGCAGCGTACGGGCCGCACGCGACGCGCCAACCTGCACAGGGCAGCGTACGCAAAGGCTGAGTAGGTCCCGAGAAAAAGCGCCGAGAAACCTCATCTTTGACGCACGGGCCAGACGCGAAACGGCTGGTCAGCTCGGCTGGTTCAGACGGAGATGGCGGGGGCGCCGATGAGGCCATGTCGGCGTTCATACACAACCACTACTTGTGGACGTACGCCCACAAGTCTCACTGCCCGGTGTGTCTGTAACAACCGGGCCTGGGGACTTCTGTCAGCTGTGCGATGAGTTCCGGGTGATTGTTCTTGGTGGTCATTTCTGAGTCCCTCCAAGTGGTGCTGATGCGATGCACACGAAGAGCCAGAGAGAGGCCGAGCGGAATGGCCCCGGAACGTGGTACCCGTACACTTCAGAGCTTGTAGCTGACGGTCACGCTCGCGATCGATGACGACGAATCGCTCCAAGGTGATTCATCGTCGGCGGACATCCTCGGCCAGGTCGCTGATCTTCCGCACCAGTCGGTGCGTGTCAGGTATCCGCTCAAAGCCGTAGTGCGAGTAGAAGGCTGCCGCGCGCTCGTCGATCGCGTCAACGACGACGAAACGGGCGGCGACGATGTCGGTGGCCGCGACGACTCGGCTTGCTGCATCGGCCAGCAGCGTGCCGCCGAGGCCGCGACCGTGCAGCGACTGGTGCAACGCGAGCCTGGCGATGAGCACCGCCGGGATTCGATCGGGTGAGCCTCGACCCGGCCTGGCGGGGAGATCACCGTGTTCGATGACGTGTCCAGCCAGTGTGAAGTACGCCACGACGCGACCGTTCTGCGTCCACACCCAGGTACGACCTGAACGCATCCCTTCGGCATGACGGGCAAAACTTCGGAGCCACTCATCAAGATCGGGTTGGCCGCAACTGAACGAGTCGAGATCGTCGTGATCGATGAGATGGCGAGAGACGAACTCGGCGTCGCTCACCGCTGCTTGACAAGCTGATCAAGTCGGCGCGCAGCCTTTTGCAGCGCGGCGCTTGCAGTCGGAGGCTGGTCGAGCGCGTCGAGGAGGGTGTCGAAAAACGCTGAAGGAACCACCGTCGTATTGGCCTGGGCGATGACTTCCTCGGCGCGTCGCGATGCAGCGTCGAGAATGAATCCCGTCAGCGTCTGATCAGTCAGGCTGGCGGCCTCCTTCAGCAACGCCTCCCGCTCGGGGTCGGTACGAACCTCGATTCGTGCGGTCTTCGCCATGTCGGTTCCTCTCGTTCCCACTTCTCTGTACGGACAGTGTACGGAAGAACTGACCCTACAGCAAGCAGGTCCGATACCAGCTCAGGTATCCGCCCCGTGCCGATCGGTGCCGAATGAGAGCGACAGGCAACAGAGCGTCCGGTAGAAGAACGGGTAGAAGTCTGGACATAAAGAGGGGGCCTCGGAATCCGAGACCCCCTCTGAACTGCTCTTTTCTGGTGGCGGGGGTACTGACCACCATGCAGGCCATCTGCCTGTTGCGGCGTTTTGGGCCAGCTCGTCGCTCTGCACACGCCACGGCGCGCGCCTGCTCGTCATCAGAAGGCCTCGCCCGATATTCGCCTCGCGCGGCGAAGGTCCTATGGAACGGCGGCGGCGAGCCGCTGAAAAATGTTGCCCTCGCCGGCGGTGAGCGCGGCACCGCCTGTCACGCGGGCGAGGAATGTCTGTTCCAAGAAGGTCTCGACCGTACCGACGACGGAACCGAGGACCGCTGCGCCCGTTTCCTCGAGTGCGCCAGCTTCACGGAGCTGAGCGAGAATTTCGGCGGGGACTTGGTCGACGACAGACAGCATGGCGTACTGGGCCTCGAAGGCATCGGTCGCGATCGTCTTCGGAGGGTTCGGGCCGCAGACGGGGCAGGCGACGTGTTCGCCGGGCCACCTGTTTCCAGAGATCGATAAGCAGGCGGCGGAGAAGTTGGAGCGGGTGCGTCGCGTATCAGGCACCGCGTGACGTCCTTCGGGCGCGATCGCTGGCCCTAGCGGCGGCGCGAATAGGCGAGGTCCCATCGCTGCCGTCATGGTTGGAGCGGGGCCATCGTGGCGTGCATCTTGACGAATTGCATCACGGGGGCGGTTTCAATGTGGGTGAGGCCGTCAAGGGCGGTCGCTTCGCCGGAGAGGTACTCATAAAGCGAGCTGTCGTCTGGGCAGACCAGCGCCGCGAGCAGGTTGGTCGATCCGGTGGTGGCGGCGACAAAGGGAAATTCGGGGCGGCTGGCCAAGGCCTGTCCGACGTCTCTCAGCTTTGTGGGGGCCACCGACATCCACAACAGAGCCTGAGAGCGGATACCAAGGACGTCGCTGGCCAGGTCCAAGTCGAAGAAGAGGACGCCTGAGGCAATGAGTTCCTCGACTCGTCGTCGGACGGTCGACTCGTGCCAGTGAGTGCGCGCTGCCAACTGCCGATAGGGAGCGCGGCCGTCGTCCGCAAGGGCCTGGACGAGCGGCCAGTCGGAGTCCTGCAGCTTGGTCTTCGGGCGATCGATCGACGGCCTGTCCCGTGCCGGAGAGAGGAGTTGGGCAATCTCCCCACGACTGAGGTCGCTCGGGCCAGGCGGAGCCGACATTCCAGTGGCGAAAAGGTGGAGGAGACAGTAGGCCACAAGGTCGACGACCTGTCGACCGACCGAGAGCTGGCCGAGCAGGAGCGGAGTTCGCTGTTCGACGTCGCGTGAGCGAATCGTGCTGAATATCTCAGTTCCCCCCGAGGTCAGCTGCACCCAGGAAGTGTCCGGATGCTGTGCGAGTTTGGTGGCGACGGTCGGTGCGGACCCCGGAGCGCAGCGAATGCGGACGGCCCAGTCGTACTGGCCGAGACGCTGGGAGTCGAGCTGTCCGACGACACGCAGGATGCGATCGTCGAACAGACGCCGGTAGCGACGGGAGACGGTCGGCTCGGAGGACCCGAGGACCTCAGCCAAGCGACTGAACGGCGCTCGGGGGTCGATGTAAAGCGCATGAATGATTCTTCGGTCCAAGAGATCAACATTGATGCTTTCCATACACATCATCATATTCCAGGGTCGTAATCATGCAGATATCTGCAAACCTGTGGCGGCCCGTGCGATCGCACCGCAAGCTGCAGGTCATGGAAAAGAAATGGTGGACCTTGGTGGTGGTGTGCGCCGCCACATTCATGTTGTTGTTGGACGTCACGATCGTGATCGTCGCGTTGCCGACGATCCAGTCCGGACTGCACGCGAGCTTCAGTGACTTGCAGTGGGTCATCGACGCCTATGCCCTGACCTTGGCGTCGGTGCTTNNGGGATAGCCCAGTCACCGATCATGTTGATCCTGTCCCGCAGTGCCCAAGGCATCGGCGGGGCGATCCTGTTCGCCACCTCGCTGGCTCTTCTGGCTCAGAGCTTCCACGGCAAGGAGCGGGGGATGGCCTTTGGAATCTGGGGTGCGGTCACTGGGGTGGCCGCCGGACTCGGACCAGTACTGGGCGGGCTCATCACCACCGGCATCAGCTGGCGGGGCATCTTCTTGGTCAATCTGCCGGTCGGTGTGGCCGCGCTTGTTGTCACCCGGTGGCAGGTGGATGAGTACAAGGCGCCGCACGCGAGTCGGCCGGACTGGGCCGGGTCCGTCACGCTGACAGCGGGCTTGGTCAGTTTGGTTTACGGCCTGATCCGCGCTGGCGAGCTGGCTTGGAGCGACACCGGGGTAGATATCTGTCTCGTCCTCGCCGCTGTGTTCTTCGTTGCGTTCGTTGCGATCGAGCGCCGAGCCGACCACCCGCTGTTCGACCTGTCGCTGTTCCGTATCCCCACCTTCAGCGGTGGATTGGCGGCGGCCTTTGCCATGAACGGTTCGCTCTACGCGATGTTCTTGTACCTCACCCTCTACCTCCAAGACGACCTCGGCTACTCCGCTTTGGCGACCGGTACTCGGCTACTGCTCATTAGTGGGGTGTCGATTGCCTCGTCGATGTTCGCCGGGGCGTTCAACGAACGCATACCCGTCCGTTGGCTCATCGGACCGGGCCTACTGTTGGTCGGGGTGGGTTTGCTGCTCATGACCGGGCTGGACGGCGGCAGTTCCTGGACCCACTTAATCCCTGGCTTCATCGTTGCCGGCGTCGGCAGCGGTTTAGTCAACCCGCCACTCGCCTCCACGGCGGTCGGCGTCGTCGCCCCCCAACGCTCCGGCATGGCCTCAGGCGTCAACACCACCTTCCGCCAGATTGGCATCGCCACCGGTACCGCCGTCTACGGGTCGGTCTTCGCATCCGATCTCCGCCAGAAATTGGGCCAGGCCCTCGCCAGTATCCCGTCCCTAGAACGGCACCTGCCCGGAACCGTCACTGCCGTTCAACAGGGCAACACCGCTCAGGCCATCAACGCCGTGCCTGCCCCGTTGCGAGCACCACTTGTCGCGGCCATTCACGCCAGCTTCGCCAGTGCGCTCGACGTTCTGCTCGTCGTCAGCGCTGTCTTAGCCCTGGTCGGAGCGGCCTGTTCCGGTCTCCTCATCCGACGTCGGGACTTCGTGGTCTCACACCACCAACCGACACCAGCACCGACAGAGCCACTG
>PLDN01000007.1 GCA_003136185.1 Acidimicrobiaceae bacterium
CCCATTACGAAAGGGTCGAAGCCGAGCTCCCTGTCGCCGGGCAGAACTGGCCGTGGGGCTATCCCCACACCTACCCCTTCTCGCCGCACCCGGTCTCAGAGGCCGCGTCCGTGCTGTGGCGCGGGGCTATCGCCCAGGGCATCACGATGCGGGTCGGGCCGGTCGGCATCGTCAACGGTACCTTCGGGAACCGTCCGCACTGCATCTACCGTGGCTATTGCCTGCAGGGCTGCAAGGTCAATGCCAAGGCCAGCCCGTATGTCACCCATCTGCCCGATGCCCTCGCCCACGCGGTCGAGATCAGGGCCAACTGCATGGCCGCGCGCGTCCAGCTCGATCCCTCCAGCAGACGGGCGACCGGAGTCACCTACATCAAACAAGGCGAGCAGGTCGAACGGATGCAGCGGGCCAAGGTAATCGCCGTATCCGGCTACTCCATCGAGACGCCACGGCTGTTGCTCAACTCGGCCACCAAGGGCTTCCCGAATGGCCTGTGCAACAACGAGGACCAGGTCGGCCGCTACGTCATGGTCCAAGGGGCGACCCAGGCGGGAGGGCGGTTTCCGACCGAGCTGCGCATGTACAAGGCACCGCCGGCCCAGGTGTCCTCCGAGGACTTCTACGAGACCGACCCGTCGCGAGGCTTCGCTCGGGGATTCTCCATCCAGACCGTCTCGCCCGAGCCGATCGGGTGGGCCGAGCACGTGCTGGCCGACGGCCATTGGGGCCGGGCACTGCGCGAGTACATGCGCGATTACAACCACTGGACCACCATCGGGGTCCTCAACGAGCTGCTGGCCCAGCCCGACAACCGGGTCACCGTGGCCGATGAAAAGGATCCCTTCGGGTTGCCCGTCGCCCGCTTCGACTACAGCCTGTGCGACAACGACAAAGCCAACATGGCCTTCTCGACCGAGGTGATCACCAACATTCTCCACGCCGCTGGTGCCCAGGACGTGCTCACCATCCAACGCTTCGCCCACCTGATCGGCGGCGCCCGGATGGGCACCTCGCCCGAGAACAGCGTCGTCGATGCCCACCAGCGCAGCTGGGCGGTGCCCAACCTGTACCTGGCCGACGGCAGTGTCTGTCCGACCCAGGGATCGGCCAACCCGGCGCTGACCATCATGGCCCTTTCCTCCCTCCTCGCCGAGCACCTCGGGTCCCGTCCAGCAACCGAGCGGTCGCGAACGTGAAGGCCTCCTCCCGGGCGCGCCGCCGCGACCCGCACCCACCGCTCGCCGACGAACAAGCCCCCTCGACGATGACCCGGCGATGACCAGATCGGCGCGCACCGCTTCCGTGACGGAATTCGCTCCCGACGTGCTACGCCAGTACGCGCTCTTGGCCGACGGGGAGCGCGGCATCTTGGTCGGACCGAGGGGCGAGTTCGCCTGGATGTGCGCCCCGCAATGGGACTCCGACGCCCTTTTCTCCTCGCTCGTTGGCGGTGAGGGTCTCTACGCCGTCACCCCCTCCGAGCGCAGGTTCGTGTGGGGTGGTTACTACGAGGACGGCTCGCTCATTTGGCACAGCCGTTGGGTCACCACCACCGGGGTCATCGAGTGCCGAGAGGCGCTGGCCTTCCCCGGCCACCCCCACACCGCGGTGGTGTTGCGGCGGATCGTGGCCACCGACGGGCCGGCCCGAGTACGGGTCCTTCTCGATGCCCGAGCCGGCTTCGGGACCCACAAGATGGGTTCTCTCACCGTCGAAGACGGGGTGTGGACGGCCCGGACGGGTGGACTGCACCTGCGCTGGTCGGGCGGAGCCGACGCCAAGCCCGTCGCTGGCGCAGCACTCAGGCTCGATGTCGACCTCGCAGCAGGCGCTCACCACGACCTGGTGCTCGAGTTGTCCGACCAGGCCCTTGGCGGAGACGCCGTCCAGGCGGACCCGGCGTGGGAGGCGACCGAGGCCGCCTGGGCGGTCGCCATTCCCCGGCTGGAGGGCACGCTGGCTCCGCGCGACGTCCGCCACAGCTATGCCGTGCTTCGGGGCCTCACGAGTGCTGGCGGCGGCATGGTCGCAGCCGCCACCATGTCGCTGCCGGAGCGAGCCAGCGCCGGGCGGAGCTACGACTACCGCTACGCGTGGATCCGGGATCAGTGCTACACCGGTCAGGCCATCGCCGCCCACGGTCCCCACCCGCTCCTCGACGACGCCGTGGCCTTCGTGGCCGCTCGCATCGCCGCCGATGGACCCCACCTCAAACCGGCCTACACAGTGACCGGCGGCCCCGTGCCCGACGAGCGCACGCTGTCCCACCTCGATGGCTATCCCGGCGGGAGCGACAAGGTCGGCAACTGGGTCAACCAGCAGTTCCAGCTCGACGCCCTCGGGGAGGCGCTCCTGCTCTTCGCCGCTGCCGCCCGCCACGACCATCTGGACCTTGAACAGTGGCAGGCCGCCGAAGCCGCCATCAGGGTCATCGAGACCCGGTGGGGCGATGCCGACGCCGGCATCTGGGAGCTTGACAATCACCACTGGGCTCACTCCCGGCTCATGTGNNGATGCGATCTTGGCTGACGTGGGCTCGGACTGTCTGCATCCGAGCGGGCGCTGGCAGCGAGCCCCCGGCGACGCCAGAGTCGATGCCGCCCTGCTGCTGCCCGCCATCCGCGGGGCGCTGCCGGCCACCGATCCCCGAAGCCTGGCCACCCTCGACGCGGTGAAGGCTGACCTCGGTGGTTCCGGCTACGTCTACCGGTTCCGCCAGGATGAGCGGCCACTTGAGGAGGCCGAGGGTGCCTTTGTGCTCTGCGGGTTCGTGATGGCCCTGGCCGCTCACCAGCAGGGCTGGGCCACTGAGGCAATCGGATGGTTCGAACGCAACCGTGCCGCCTGCGGACCTCCAGGGCTGTTCACCGAGGAGTTCGATGTCCGCCAACGCCAGCTGCGAGGCAACCTTCCCCTAGCCTTCGTCCACGCGCTGATGTTCGAAGCGGCCACCCTCCTGGCCGGGCCGTGGAAGACATCGCGACCGAGCGATCGCCGCACGAGTGAGGAGCCGACATGACCCAAACCGTTGTCATCACCGGGGCCAGCGCCGGCATCGGGCGGGCCACCGCCCAGCTCTACGGCAGGCGGGGCGCCCGCGTTGGCTTGGTGGCTCGCGGTCAAACCGGCCTCGACGGGGCGGTCAGAGACGTAGAGCGCGCCGGGGGCACGGCACTCGCGGTGCCCACCGACGTGGCCGATTACGACCAGGTCAAGGAGGCGTCCCGTCGGATCGAGGACGCCTTCGGCCCCATCGACGTGTGGATCAACGTGGCCTTCACGTCGGTTTTCGCCCCGTTTTGGGAGATCACAGCCGAGGAGTTCAAGCGGGTCACCGAGGTCAGCTACCTGGGCTTCGTCTACGGCACCCGCGTGGCCCTCGACCTGATGAAACCACGGGATCGAGGCACCATCGTCCAGGTCGGCTCGGCGCTCGGCGACCGCAGCATCCCGCTCCAGAGCGCCTACTGCGGAGCCAAGCACGCCATCAACGGCTTTACGTCGTCGTTGCGCACCGAACTCATGCACGAGAAGAGCAACGTCCATATCACCGTGGTCCAGATGCCAGCGGTGAACACCCCACAGTTCTCCTGGGTGCTCTCCCGCCTGCCCAACCATCCTCAGCCGGTGCCGCCGATCTACCAGCCCGAGGTCGCCGCTCGCGGCGTGGCGTTCGCGGCTGACCATCCGGGGCGAAAGCAATACTGGGTGGGGGCCAGCACCGCGGCGACGATCCTGGCCAACAAGTTCGCCGCGCCGTTGCTGGACCGATACCTCGCCCGGACCGGCTTCGGATCCCAGCAGACCGACGAGGCGGTGGAGCCCGACCGCCCCGACAACCTCTGGGAGCCGGTCGATGGCCAGGGCGGTCACGACCACGGTTCCCACGGTGAGTTCGACGACAAGGCGCACCACAGCAGCCCGGAGCTGTGGGTCTCCCACCACGCCCGGGCCATGACCGCGGTTGGCTGCGCCGTGATCGGTGGCGCAGGCGTGCTGGCCGGCAAGGTTCTTGCCCGACGATGAACCGGTTGCCGCCATGCGAATGACCCCGGTGCCGGTGCTGGCGAGGTCGCCCGTGTTGTCGCAAGCTCAGAACCCGCTGGTGGCACGCTTCGGCCAGCTCCGCGCCGGGCTGGGGGCGGCCCAGGCACTCTTCCCCGGGCGGGCGCCCCGCCTGCTGGTGATCCAGCCCCTCGATCGCGGCTCCCGGGGAGTGATCCGTGTCCTGGGGATCCGACAGTTGTCCCAGGCCCTTGTCACGGGAGCCGAGCCGACCGCCGCAGTGCTCTTGCTCGGAGCCGAGGTGGACGCCGCCCACGCCGCCAGCATGGTCGCCCTCGCGCTGTGCAGCCGCCGCTGGCGACGTGCCGCGCTCGCCGACGCCACTATCGCTTCCCTGTTCGCTCTGGCCGGCGCCGCCGCGGCTCGCTCGGGTGGCCGTCCGGCGGCCCTGACTCCATGGTCCGCCCGGCGGGACCGCTGGGCGGAACGCGTGGCCACCCGACTGGTACCCGACCGCCTCTTGGGGGGCGCTCGTCCCGATGAGTCGCAAGGAGATTCCCATGCCTGACATCGAGAAGCTGAACGTCAGCGTCTACACCGTCCCGACCGAGGAGCCAGAGTCCGACGGGACGCTCACCTGGAGTGCCACCACGGTGGTGGTGGCAGAACCGACCGCTGGGGGGAAGACGGGGCTCGGCTTTTCCTACGCCACCGGCGCATGTGCCCGCCTGATCAAAGACGTGCTGGAGGTAGCCGTCGTCGGCCAGGACGCCATGGACGTCGGACGGTGTTGGTCGGCCATGGTGCGCTCCATCCGCAACGTCGGCCGCCCTGGCGTCGCCTCGATGGCGATCGCCGCGGTCGACATCGCCCTGTGGGACCTGAAGTGCAAGCTCATGGATCTGCCGCTCGTCAAGGTGCTCGGTCAAGTGCACGACGAGGTCGCCGTGTACGGCAGCGGAGGATTCACCTCCTTCACGAATGACCAACTGGCCAATCAACTCGGGGGTTGGGTCCATGGCCAGGGCATACCGCGGGTGAAGATGAAGGTGGGCGAAGCCTGGGGCAGCCGGCTCGACCGGGACCTCGAACGGGCGCGGGTGGCGCGGGCCACGATCGGCGATGACGCCGAGCTGTTCGTCGACGCCAACGGTGGCTACA
>PLDN01000193.1 GCA_003136185.1 Acidimicrobiaceae bacterium
AACGCCGCGCGCAACATCCTTCGGGCCGGTAGAGCCCAGCTGGCGTTAGCCAGCGCCGGTCGACCTTAGGCCACTACCCGACGTTAGGCTTAACCGATGTCTGTCGCCGCCGTGATTTTGGCCGCTGGAAGCGGAAGTCGTTTCAATGGCGATGACCCCGACGCGTCTCCCGGCGCAAAACTGTTGGCGGTTGTAAAGGGTAAGCCGGTTCTTTCCTGGGCCATCCTCCCGGCGCTCGCGGCTGGTCTGGATGGCGTCGTCGTCGTGGGCGGTGCCGCGGACTTACGTGCGGTCGTGCCCGAATCGGTCACGCTGATTCAGAATGATGACTGGTCGCTCGGACTGGCGACGTCGCTCAAGGTGGGTCTCGAGTGGTGTGGCGCGCAAGGTCACGATCGTGCGGTGATAGGTCTGGGTGATATGCCAGGACTCGCGCCAGAGGCCTGGCGAGCGATCGACACTGAGCCCGAGGGCCCCATCGTCTTTGCGACGTACCATGGCATGCGCGGTCACCCGGTTCGCCTGGACGCAGAGATCTGGTCAATGCTGCCTTCGAGCGGCGACGAGGGGGCCCGTTCGCTCGCGCGAGCGCACCCCGAACTCGTTCGAGAAGTGGCCTGTGTCGGGGCCACCGATGACATTGACACGCCCGAGGACTTACAACGATGGAGTTGACATCATGGATTTGACCAATGAGTTTGAAGTGGCCGTTGGCGTTGAACGAGCGTGGGCCGTCTTAACCGACCTCGAGCGCCTGGCGCCGTGCCTGCCGGGAGCGCAACTGAAAGAAGTCGAAGGCGACGAATACCGGGGCATCGTGAAGGTGAAAGTGGGACCGATCACGGCGTCTTATAAGGGGGCAGCGAGTTTCTTGGAGCTGGACCAGGAGGCCCACCGGGCGGTCCTGAAGGCCGAGGGCCGTGAGACCCGTGGACAAGGCAATGCCTCCGCGACGATCACTGCCACGCTCGTCGATGCCGGTGGGGGCACCACGAGGGTCTCCGTGGTCACGGACTTGAACATCACGGGCAAGGTCGCACAGTTCGGCCGCGGTGTGCTCGCTGACGTCTCGGGGAAGTTGCTCGAGCAGTTCGTATCGAACCTGGAGGCAACCGTGCTCGCGCCCGCCTCGGCAGGCGAGTCAGCGACCGACGCCGGCCCAACGGCTGAGAGCACGAGCGAGACCGCCCCAGCGCCGGCCTCCGCACCGGGCCGAGCTCCTCGTTCCCGCAAGGCGGCCGCCGCGAAGCCAGCCGTGGAAGCCGTGGAGGCCGGGGACGCTGCCGTCTCGTCGGAGGCCCCGAAGACCTCGAACTCGTCGAAGGCGTCGGCGGCAACAGAGACCACCGAGTCCGAGCCCGTGCCCGCGCCCGCGCCCGCGCCCGCGCCGACCATCCGGCGGATCGACAGCGCGCCCGCGGAACCCGTCGACCTCGTGGGCGTTGCCGGCTCTTCCCTCCGCAAGAGGATTCTGCCCTACGCCAGTATCGCCGGGGCGATCTTCCTCTTGCGCATCGTCATCTACGCGCTTCGTCGCCGGAAGAAGTGACGCCTGTCCCCGGCCACGGCCTCGGCCCTTTATCAAGGAGCCGAGCGTGACGCCGGAGGATCTGGCCCTCGTCACAGAACTGCTCGGTCGCCCTCCGCGAGGCGAGTGCGAGATTGTCGTGCGCGGCCCCGCGGGTGAGCCGGTCGTGATCAAGAACGCTGCGCACCTCGACGACGGCACTCCGATGCCAACCCTCTACTGGCTCGTAGGGCGAGAGGAGCGGGACTCCGTCAGCCGCCTCGAGGCGGCGGGCGGCGTCAAGGAGGCTGAGCGGGCCACGGACCCTGGCGCCCTCGCCGACGCCCACGCACGCTACGCCACGCTACGGGACCGAAGCCTCGTCGGCTCGGAACCGCACGCCCACCTTCCTTCAGGCGGTGTCGGCGGTACCCGACAAGGAGTGAAGTGCCTACACGCTCACCTCGCCTGGTATCTCGCAGGCGGCGATGATCCGATCGGTCGCTGGACGGCGGCCGAGCTAGGGCTCGACCGCGCGGCGTACCCGTGCAGCGACTGCGAGTCGCAGGACACACAACCGCGACCGTCCAGCGCGGTAGCGGCGGTCGACTGCGGGACGAACTCGACGAGACTCCTCGTCCTTGGTCCTGATGGGCGTCGCCTCGACCGCCGGATGAGGATTACCCGGCTCGGCGCCGGTGTGGATCGCACGGGCCAACTCGACCCGGAGGCCGTCGACCGGACGATCTCCGTGCTGAGAGAGTTCCGGGCAGTCCTCGACACCCATGGCGTCGCTCCACCCAACATCCGAGCGGCTGCGACGTCCGCGACGAGGGACGCGTCGAACTCCGCGGAGTGGCTCGTAGCGGCGGAGCAGATCCTCGGCGTGCGGCCCGAGGTTATCGAGGGCACGGAGGAGGGTCGCCTCTCATACCTGGGAGCAACCTCCTCGCTCGATCCCGCGTCCGGCCCTTACCTGGTCGTCGACATTGGGGGCGGGTCGACAGAGCTGATCGTCGGTCGCGAGTCGCCGGAGTCAGCCGACCCGACCCCTGCTCAAGTCGTCTCGCTCGATATCGGTTGCGTCCGGATCTCCGAACGGTTCCTTGCCGGCGACCCACCCGCTCGCCGTGAGATCGAAACGGCTCGCGCTGCCATTCGTATCCTGCTCGACAGCGCGAAGGAGAACAGTCAAGCGTGGCAGGCCGGTAAACGCCTCATCGGGCTCGCCGGCACGGTCTCAGCGCTGACGGTGCTGGCTCTTGGGCTCGACCGTTTCGACGAGGAGAAAGTCCATCACGCCCGAGTCTCCCGCCGGACCATCGCCGAACTGACGGAGCGACTTGCGAGCCTTTCGCTCGCCGACCGGCTACTCGTCCACGGGATGGAACGCGAGCGAGCCGACGTGATCGTCGGCGGTGCGCTCGTCCTCGAAGAGGTTATGGACGCGTTCGACTTCGACGAGATGACAGCGTCCGAGTCCGACATCCTGGACGGGATCGCGTTCGGCCTCCTGAGCCCGGCTGCCGGCTAGCCGAGCACGATCCTCGTCAGCTCGTCGACGAGACGCTGAGTGTCGTTGTGCTCGCGTTCCGCCCACTCGCGGCCCGCCCTGCCGAAGCCCTCCCGGGCGCTGTCGTCGTCGAGGAAGTAGCGCACCTGCTCGATCATCTCTCCAGGAGACCCGTACCAGAGTCCTCCGTTCGAGGCTTTGGCGTGTTCAGCTGCGATTGAGCCGGCAGGAACGACTACCGGCGTACCGAACAGGAGAGACTCGATCGCCTCCCGTCCGATCGGTCCCTGCGGACGCACGTCGAGGGTGGCTACGGCTCCGGCCATCAGGCGCCACACGTTCATCTGGGTGGACGACCACGGCACGTCGAAACGCCGCCCACTCTCCGTCACCAGCCACTGCCCTGGCCGAACTTCTGCCACCGAGATATCGCCAAGGACCGCGCGGAGGTAGTCGTGCGGCGGCCCAACGGCGGAGTCGGTAAGTTCGGGCCACCCCGAGATCACGAGCAGGTAACGACCGAACGACGCCACACCTGCGAGTCCCGAGTGCGCCGCCTGACGGTTTACCGGGAAGGACAGCCTTAGGTGGTGAATGACGTCGGGACGGCGTGAGCCGACGCTTCGCGAGAGGAGCCGGTATTCGGTATCCGAAAACGCGCCAACAGCGTCGGCGATCTCGGCCAACGGCTTCATCGCATCGGACGCGAGCACGCTGTCCGTGCCGAGAAGGGGCAGTACGACGATCCGAGGCCTCGAGGGACCCACGGGCATCGCTTCTGCCATCCAGAGTGTCTCGACCCCGGCCAGCACGACGACGTCAGGCTTCAGATGGTCGAGGATCCCGAGCGCCTCCGAAGAGGGCTGACCGTCCGTGGCGAGGAGCTTGCGAGCGGCGGCCTCGGGCACAGAGGGCGACGCAGGCGACGAGGAGCTCGGCCGGCGTTCGAGCGCGGAGCGCAGGACTTGCCCGAGACGCCGTTGCGGGACTCGGGCGCTCGCTGAGTGGATCGGGAAGATCCCGTCGAACGTGCGGCGCGGCGGCAAACGGCTCGGGTCTGATCTGTCGTCCAGACTGACCACGACGATGTCGGCTGAGAGCGCGAGTGCTCCGGCGACCATCCTGATCGCCGCCCGACGCTCGCCCCAGTCGGTAGCCCAGCTCGTCATCACCACAGCGACCGTCACTCGACTGGGATGCGGCTCGGCGCGGGCCGACTCGATTGTCATGCCGACGACGTCGGCGCTCTCAGCGGGCGCCTGTGGGGACTGCTGCGCCGGCGGCGGAGCGGTCGGCACAGCGGGCGGCTCGGGTCCCGTCTCAGCCCCGGTTGGCACTTCGGCCAATCGAGACTCAGTCACCGACACGTTCGTCGATGTGATGAGCGAAGTCGATCATGTCGTGGCGTACCGCTCCGATCATGCGCAACTGGCTCGTTGCGACGTCGTCCACGCGCCGACTGACGGCGTCCACGGCGCGCGTGTTGACGCCGAGGTAGTCCTGCAGCCGCGAGAAGTACGGCGCAAGGACCGCCATGATGAGGCGGTGCTGCAGACGTCTCACGCCGCCCTTGATCCCTTTGCCTGGCGGTGGGGCGAGCAAGGACGCGACATCCCAGTTGGTGTGCATCCAATGGAGGTCGGCGTTCGTGTGCACCGGCGGCCGGATTGCTTCGGCAAGGGTGCCCTCGAATGACTCCGAGGGGATCCAGCTGCGGGGTGCGACCTGGCTCACCTGGCGCGCCGCTCTCAGGTCGTCGACGACGTGCTGAGCATCGACCGGAATGTCTCCCATCGCTCTTCGTCCTCCTCATTGGGGAGCCGGCAGAACGAGTCGAACCGGCCCAGGTTCGGGTTGTAGTACGGGTCGCCCTCTAGGAGCAGGTCCCGCCAACGAGACCGGAAGTACGGGAGCTCGGTCGCATCGTCGGTGTGCCCACGGCTTTTCGACTCGTGATGCACGAGCTCTGCCAGAGGCGTGTAAATGACGAGGAGGCCCTTCTCCCGTAGCCTCAGGCAGTAGTCGATGTCGTTGAACGCCACCGGCAGCGAGTCGTCGAAGCCCTCGACTGAGTCGAAGACCTCTCGCCTGCTCATCATGCAAGCGCCGGTCACAGCAGAGGTGTTCCGGACCACGCTCAAGCTCGAGAGGTAACCAGGGCGGTGACCCGCCATTCCCTGCTGTGTGTGCGCCGCCCCCCAGCAGACCCCGACCGCGACTCCGCCGTGCTGCACCGTGCCGTCGGGGTAGAGCAGTCGCGCGCCGACGGCACCTACGTCGTCTCGCTGCGCCTGAGCCACCATGTGGGCCAACCACGACGGGGACCGGGCTTCGACGTCGTTGTTGAGCCACAGAATCAGATCTCCCCGAGCTTTCTCGACCGCTTCGTTGTTGATCTTGACCCAGTTGAACGGACCGGGAGCCTCGAGCAGTCTGACGCGGCGATCGCGAGCCAGCTCTGTCATGACCGCTCGGGTCTCAGGCAGGGCAGAGTCGTTGTCGACGAGCAGCAGCTCGAATTCGTCGTGGCCGGGGTCGTTCACGAAGGCGCGGTAGCACGCAGCGAGCAGAGCGGGCTCGTCCCGGAAGGGGATGATGGCGCTCACGAGCGGATTGCCTTTGATCTGCCGGCGCACGTAGTAGCTGCCCGGTACGCGCGGATGCGACACCACGTCTGCAGTGATCTCCCGTCGGGCGACGGCGTCCTCGAGCGCTCGACGGCCGGCTTCGAAGGCCCAGGGCTTGGCGGCGGGGTCTCCGGAAGCCGATCCGAGCATGGTCCGCCAGTGATACAGGATCTCGGGGACGTGCAGTATCTGCTCTGCCGAGAGCCGCTCTGTCGCTCGCAGCATCAAGTCGTAGTCCTGCGCACCGTCGAACTCGCTCCGGACACCACCCAGTTCGGTCACGAGTGCACGCCTCACCACGAATAGGTGACACATGTAGGCGTTTGAGAGGAGCAGGTCGGGTGACCAGTCAGGTTTGAAGGCCGGCATGAAACGCCGGCCACTCTCGTCGATCTTGTCCTCGTCGGAGTAGATCAGCTGCGCGGCCGGGTTCTTCGCGATCGCGGCGGAGAGCCGGGCGAGTGCCCCGGCCGCCAACTCGTCGTCGTGGTCCAGCCAGACCACGAACTCCCCGTGCGCCCGAGCGAGCCCATCGTTCGTGGCGGCCGCGATGCCACCGTTCGATGCGCGCACGGTAACGGAGATTCGATCGTCCGACCGGGCGATCTTCTCTAGGTGCGCCAGCAGCGCGGGGTCGCCCGACACATCGTCGACGATCACGAGCTCCCAGCCGGCGCAGTCCTGGCTGAGGACCGAGCTGACACATCGATCGAGCGCCCATATCGGCGTTCGATAAGTCGGAACCACGATGCTGAATTGTGGGGGTTTGCCTGAAGGGCGCCTTGTCCTTGCCGCCGCAATGCCTGTCGCCGACCCCACGTTGATCGGTTCGCCCCGGTGGCGGAGCCACGCGTGATACCGCGGCTCGTCGTCGCTCGCGTCCTTCGGGTATCCAGGCGACATCACATGAGTGGAGCTACTCACGCGCTGCGGCACGAGCTCGGCAACCTGCCGGCCAAGCCACTCGAGGCCCGACCACACGCGGGCGAGATCGCCCCTTTTCTGCAGGAGATCTGTCGTCCACGCCGATTCCTGACCAACCGCGGGTGGCTCGAAGTTGTGATGGGGTCCGAGCATGCCGAGCAGTGTCTGGAACAGTGCACGCTGGCTCGGCAACACCACTAGGTCCTCGCTTCCCGCAGTCTTGCGCTCGTGCCGCATCGCAGGGTCGAGTGACAGAGGTCCTTCGCTTGATCCTCCGCCGGGTGCGGCGGGTCGGCCAACCTCCGCACCAGGCAGAGCGCCGATCTTTGTCAGCCAGTCGGCGAGCTCCGCTCTCCACTCGACCGGGCGCTCGAGGGCATCGGAGAACGAGCACACGAACGAGGGCAATCCGGCCATCGCGGCCACCGCGAGGTGGTGATACCGCTCCCAGAGCGCGAGGCAGGTTGGGATGCCGAGGGCGTTTCGACGGTCGAGCGACTGAGCAACCTCGAGCGGCTCCCGGATGACGAAGACGGTCGCAACGGGCCGGTCGAGTGCGGCCAGCCAGAACGGGAGAAGCAGGCACGTGCGGGGGTCCTTCCAGACCACCGGAGAGTCCGGCGCGGCGAACGCCGCCTCGAAGACGGCGCGAGCGCGCCCTTTGAGCGGGGCCAACTCCGACAACATGGGAGGTCCGATCTCGGCGAGATCGGGTGGGTCGTCCCAGGACCGCCCGATCTGGCCGAGCAACTCGTCCGATAGCGCCATGAGCGACTGGCTCTCGAAGTGCCCTCTCTCGTTTCCGAAACGGGCGCCGAGGAGATCCTCGTCCCGCGGGAGCGCGAGCCCGAGCTCGCCGAGCGTCGATGCTGTTGCCGAGGTTCCGCTGCGGTGCATCCCGACGACGAGGACGCACGGCGGGCGCACTGGGCTCTCGTCAGGATTCGCTGCCGCAACGCGAGCTGGTCGAACAGCGCCGGCTGGAATGCCCGCCTGTTGCTTGCCAGAAGTCGGCTCGGAGGGAGGGGCTGAGGCCATGTTGGTGGGTTTGGAGAGGCGACTTCGGGAGCGACTCTGAATCGATCTCTTGTTCGTAATACTACGCGTTGGGTGCTCGGATCTGCGACGATAGACGGGTGCAGAGTCTGGTTCGAACGCGCAGGGTGGCATGCGCCAGTTGACGGTCCCGGGCACCTCGGCTGAGCTCCTCGGGCGGCGAGTGCGCCTGAGGCCGCTCAAGGAAAGCGATTTCGACTCCTGGCACGAGATCCGCACGCGTTGCCGGGACTGGCTGTTGCCGTGGGAACCGCGTCTGAAAGACGCTCCCTACCCTCCCGAAGACCAGGCGAGCTTCCTCGCACGCGCCTCCATGCGCGAGCGGGAGCGACAGCTCGGCACGGGCTACGGCTTCGGGATATTCGCCGGCGGCCGTTTCGTCGGCGAGATCAACCTGTCCTCGATTCAGCGGGGCCCTTTCCAGAACGCTTATCTCGGCTACTGGATGGATCAGCTGCAAGCCGGCCGCGGGTACGTTCCCGAAGCCTGCGTCGTGCTCTTCCGCTACGCCTTCGAGGAACTCGGCCTGCACCGCCTGCAGATCTCGATCATTCCCCGCAACCGCCCGAGCCGCAGGGTGGCACAGAAGCTCTGGCTGAGGGGTGAGGGAATCGCATTGCGCTACCTCGAGATCGATGGGCGCTGGGAGGACCACGTCCGCTATGCCATCACTGCTGAAGAATGGGCCGAGCGCCGGGATCGCTACGTCCGCCAGTGGTTGAGCGGACCCCCGGCCTTCGGGTCTGGCATCGGCGCNNCTGGCCGCCTGCCCCGGCCGGCCGATTATCTGACGACGCTCGGCGAGTGCTTGAAGAACGCCTCGACGTCCGCCTCGTAGCGGTACTGGGGTAAGTGGTCCCCGACGGCTCGCCGCAGGCGGTTTGACTGTGCGAAGCGCTCGACCGCACCGGCGGAGGAGCACGACGGCACATAACCTGCCCTCGCGATCTTGGAGGTATCGATCCCTCGGCCGTAGCGCAGCACATCCTCGAGCTCGGTCGGGAGTGACAGGAGCTTCAATCTCACGAGAGGCGCCGCGGCCTGGCGCGTCATGAACGGAGAGAGCGGCAACCGCCAAGCCCCTGCGATCGACGCAACCTCGCTCACGGGCAGCTTCCCGTCACCCGACACGTTGTAGATCCCGGCAAGGCGCTCGGTCACGGCGAACTCGACGCAACGGACGACGTCCTCCTCCTCGATGAACTGGATCAGCGGGTCGTACCCGGCGATCGAGGGCATGATGCCCCTCGAAAGGTTCCGGCTGATGGGCGTGTCGATGTCAGCGCCGAGCACGTTCGCAAAACGCAGCATCGTCACGACGACGCCCGGGTTGTCCTGCGCGAAATCCTTCACGTAGCTCTCGACCTCGCACAGGGAGCGCTCGACGCGGTTGCGTGCCGGACGCGAGCGGGGCGTCTCCTCGCTGAACCAGGCCGGGTTGGCAGGGTGCGAGCCGTAGACGAGGGAGGACGACTTGACGACGATGTGGCGAACCGACGAGCTGGTTGCACTCGCTGCTGCCAGCAGGTTCATGGTGCCGATGACGTTCGTCTCGTGAAGTGCGCGGCCACTCACGCTCGACGAGTCTACGACGAGAAACGTATGCACGATCGTGTCGACCTCGGTTGCCTTCACGATACGGGACAAGAGCGAGTAGCTGCTGTCCGCCCGCACGTACTCAGTCCGTTCGAGCTCGACGCTTGGAGCACCGGTGCCCATGCCGACAAGAATCTCGACCTCGGGGTCCCGCTCGAGGGCGGCCGCCACCCGCCCTCCCCAGAAGGTGTGAAGACCAGTCAGGAGGATTCGACGTCCCATTGAGCGCTCGCCGTCCTCAGCCGAACCAGATGCTGCGCCGTTTGGCCAGCATGTCGTAGAGGTTCTCCTGCAGGTTCTGACGGATCGTCTCGGCCTCGTCCATGATGCGCCCGCGCGGGTAGCGCTCGAGCCCGGGCTCGACGTCGAAGGTGACGGGATCGAGCACACGCAACTTGAATTTCGCAGGCAGGTGTAAGAAGGTCCCGAGCACCGGCCCGAACACGAGCTGGTTCGCAGTGACGGGCAGGTAAGGGATCCGGAGCATCCGGGCGAGCGATTGTGAGCGGTAGAGGATCGGCATCGACTCCTCGGCTCCCACGACAGCGATCGGGATGACGGGTACACCCGCCCGCATGGCGGTCTCGACGAAACCCCCCCGTCCGAACCGCCTCAAGCGATAACGCTCACTCACGACCTTGCTCGGACCCTTCACGCCTTCAGGGAAGACGAGAGCCAGCTCGTTCTGGTCATGCAGCAGGCGATGGGCGTTGTCGGGGTGCGCCGGCACGCCGCCGCCGCGACTCCACGCAGTTCCCACGACCGGCACCGTACGGAACCAGTTGTCGGCGAGGCCGTACACCGGTCGGCCCAGCTCCGCCTCGATTCCGTGCATGATCATCGGCGCGTCAGATGGGATCGCCCCCGCGTGGTTCGCGATGAGAAGGGCGCCCCCGGCTCGCGGGATCTTCTCGAGCCCTTCCCACTCGACCCTGAACCAACGGTCGTAGTACGGGCCCTCGAGGCGGCGGATCAGGCGTCGAGCCCGCTCCGATCGACCCCATTCATCCACGTCTGACCGCCGGGACAGATCGCGGGCGGGCTTGCGAGGATCGGGACCCGGGAAGCGAACGAGGGAGCCGAACGGTTCGTCGGCGCTGTCACCGCGGGCGTGCGTGGGGGAGGGTTTGTTGGCAGAGCGGTCGGCGTTTCTCACCACATCGTCGATCGTAGTGGTGGAGGGGCGCCGGGGATGTGGTCGGCTACGGCCGGCCGAAACCTACGAAGCCGTTCCAGTACATCTGAAAGTAGCCGACGTCCGTGCCGGTCTCCTCCGCTTGGAGGATGGTCTCGGTCCCATACGGGCCCGATCCGATGTAGATCGCGACGTGGGTGATCGGGTAGGGGCCGTCATTCGCGAAGTGGTAGAAGATCAGGTCGCCGGGCTCGATCTTGCTTGCCGTGATCGGCGTCGACTCGTCGTACTGAGCGGTGGCGCCGTGGTCGAGCGCCACTCCGGCCGCCTGCCACGCCAGCATCGTGAGGCCCGAGCAGTCGACGCCGCTGCGGCTTGCGCCGCCCCAGACGTAAGGGACGCCGATGTAGCTCTCGGCGGCGGCAACGGCCGCCTGGCCAGCGGCGTTCGTTCCCGCCGGAGTGACGGGCTGGCCGGTGGTCGTCCCGCCCGCGGAGCCGGCCGAGCCTGCGGCCGAGCCCGCTCCGTTCTGGTTACCCGTGGTTGGGTCGGAGGCCGCGACTGCTGCCGCTGCTGCCGCGGCCGCTTCTGCCTTTGCTGCCGCGGCTGCCTTTGCGGCGGCAGCTTGCGCTGCGGCGGCAGCCTGTGCGGCGGCTCGGGCGACGGCAGCTTCGTACTCGACTATCAAGTGGGCGAGGCGACCCTTCACCTGGTGAAGGATCTGGGTGATCTGGTTGGTCTTCGTCTCGGCCGTTGCTTTGGCGGCCTTGGCCTGGCCGAGAGCCGCCTCCGCAGAGCGTTCCTGGCTCCTCTGCGCAGACTGCTCTTCTGCCAGCAGGCGGGATGCGTTGTCGAGCGAGAGCACGGCGGTGTGAAGGCTCGCTTCGGCGGAGTTGCCATAGACGGCGATGCTCTGGCTGTCGGACAGGTTCGTGCTGAGGATGGCCCCGAACTCGGCGGACTGCGCGTCGCCTGTGACGTATATCGCGACAGCGGCACTGCGCAGGTGCGTCTTGGCCGCAGAGAGCTGGGCTTCGCGGAGCTTCAGCTTGAGCGCCGTGGCTGCGAGGATGCGCTGGTCCTTTGCGACGTTGAGCTGGGCTTCGTCGTATGTCTCGGCTGCGATGGAGACCTGGGATTGATCGCGGGTCAGCTCCTGTGCGAGGACAGCTGCCTGGGCTCGGAGCGACGAGATCTGCGCCTTGGTGGGCGATGACGCGAGGGCCGACGCGGAGGGAAGGACGACTGCCGTCGCCATGAGCACGGCTCCGCCGACGGCCGCGAACCGTCGCGAGCGGACAAGTCCCATTCGCATCAGGAACAACATTGCTCACATCAGCCCCATTTGTCAACAGTTTCGCTCTGGCGGCGGCGCTTCCCGCCCTCCCTCCTTGGTGGTTGAGATTGTCTGCCCATATGGGATAACAATCTCAACCACCTACGGTTGGGCGCGCGGCAGGGCCGCACGCCACCACGTCGCGAACCAAAGGGGAGGGCACCGCTGATGGAACTTGTGACCGTCGAAACGGCTTACGGCACCGTCGCCGGCACGCGACAGGCCGACGACCTGGTCGTCTTCCGTGGCATCCCGTACGCGGCGCCACCGATTGGTGAGCTCAGGTTCCGCCCACCCATGCGCCCCGAGCCGTGGTCGGGCGTCCGTGAGACGATCACGTTCGCCCCGATGAGCCTGCAGCCTCCTCCGGACGCGATGGGCTCGATCCCAGGCGACCCCGACGAGCAGTCGGAGGACTGTCTCTACCTGAACATCTACACGCCGGCGTGTGACGACCGGTCCCGGCCGGTGATGGTCTGGATCCACGGTGGCGGTTTCGTAGGAGGCAGTTCGTCCTCTGCGCTCTACGCCGGTGATCGCCTGGCGGAGCACGGGATCGTCCTCGTAACCGTCAACTACCGGCTCGGCGCGCTCGGATGGCTCGGGCACCCGGCTCTGGCGGATCCCGACAATCCCGGGGCCGGGTGCGCCAACTGGGGCCTGCAGGACCAGATCGCCGCCCTCGAGTGGATCGCCGGGCACGCTGGCGCGTTCGGGGGCGACCCGAGCCGGGTGACAGTCTTTGGCGAGTCGGCCGGCGGCATGTCGGTCGCGGCACTCCTCGCGACCTCCGCACCACACCGCCTATTCCAACGAGCCATCATCCAGAGCGGCGCCGCCCTCGCGCACGGCCAGAGCTCCGCCGCGCAGGTCGCCGAGTTGCTCGCAGCCGAGCTAGGCCTCGGACAGCCCTCGAGAGAGACTCTCGTCTCCCTCCCGGCCAGCGAACTGCTCCGCGCACAGATCGCGATCGGACCGAAGTTCGAGACCCTCGGCCTCCCGTTCCAACCGGTGATCGACGGAGGGGTGCTTCACCAGCATCCGGCGACCGCGATCGCGGGCGGAAGCGCGGCCGGGATCGACCTGCTCGTGGGCACGAACCGCGACGAGTGGCGGCTTTGGCTCTTCACCGACCCATCTTTGAGGGAGTTGGACGAGGCTCGGCTCGAACGACTTGTGCGCCGCCAGATCGAGAACACGGGCCTCTCGGGCGCCCTCGACCCGACAGAGACGATCGAGAAGTACCGGAAGGCGCGGGAGTCACGGGGAGAGGGTGTGACACCGACGGAGGTGTACTGCGCAGTCGCCTCTGATTGGTCGTTCCGAGTGCCGTCCATGCGTCTCGCGGCCGGCCACGACGGTGGACTCGGACGTGTCTTCACCTACCTGTTCGACTGGGAGTCGCCGTTCGGAGGTGGAGTTCTCGGGGCATGCCACGCGCTCGACCTCCCCTTCGTGTTCGGGAGTTGCTCGCACCCGGCGATCTCGATGTTCTCGGGCGGCGGCGAGGACGCCGAGCGACTGAGTGAGACGATGAGGAGGGCTTGGGTGAGTTTTGCCGAGACTGGCGACCCAGCCGACGAGCGGGCCGGCTGGCCGGAGTACGACCCAGGACGGCGTGCCACGAAGCGGCTCGGGCCGGTCGTCGAAGTGATCGAGGCTCCGATGGACGACGAGCGCGCCTTTCTCGACTTTGCACTCGGTCCGTACGGCGAGCTTGAGGCGACCAACGCCGAGCGCACGCGGATGCCGGGCGAGGCTCGCTGAGGCCAAGATTCGGGGACGTAGCCCAACGGCAGAGGCAGGGCGCTTAAAACGCCTCCAGTGAGGGTTCGAGTCCCTCCGTCCCCACTGATGTTGTCGATTTCACAGCATCAATAAACAATGCCTGGCGGGAAGAGCGGAGTAGTCCGAAGTCCTCCCGTTTTGGACTGGCGCGCTCCTGGTTTCGATCAGCATTCACAATCAGACCGATGGGCAGGCGTAATGGGGCTGGAAGCAGTAGATTTTTGGCACCTGGTGAAGGGAAGGGGCACGCATGTCCACACTCACTCGACAGACGCGGGTCGCTGTTGTCGCGGCATCGTTGATCGGGCTCGCATCTGCCGCGGTACTGCAGCCGTGGACGGCATCGCCGGCCGGCTCCCAAGCGGATCGACCAAGTACCGCGAAGTACTCCTACGGCGTGACCGCCCTCGCCTCGTCGCCGAACGGGTCGGTCGCCTTCGCCGCCACGGTTGCCTACGAGGAGGCTTCTCCCTACACGACGACGAACGGCATGATGAAGTGGACCGGCTCGAAGTGGGTCAACACGACGCTTCCGACCTTCTCTGGCGGTGGCTACCTAGGTGGTGTCGCAGTCAGATCGAGCACTGACGCCTGGGGCCTCGCCTACGTCGGTGCGGCCCAGACGCTCGAGCTGTTGCACTGGAACGGGACAGCCTGGTCGCAGATCGCCCTTCCCACCGCGGATGATAACGCCGAGAGCGGCGTGATCGCCTCGAGCGGATCCACCGTGTTCGTCGGCGGCGGGTTGCCCGGCGACGGTCCCGAGATCCCGTTCCTCCTCAGGTACACCGGGACGTGGAAGACCGAGACCTTGCCGAGCCTGCCCAAGTACTCGATGATCCAATCCATGTACGCGAAGAGCCCGACCAGCGTCTCCATGATTGCGGAGGCGTGCCCACCGCCATCGAACACCTGTAGGAGCAGCGCGCTGCTGCCGAGCGGCTCGACGTGGAAGGACCGCTCGCTCGGCGGTGCCGACGCAGCGCTGACCGTCATCTCGGGCGAGGGCTCCGAGTTGATGACGGGGGGCGCCGTTCGGACCTCCACGTCCGACACGCCGCTCCTCGAGATCTACAAGAGCTCGAAGTGGTCCTCGGTGAAGGTGCAGAAGTCCCTCACCGACGGCACCCTCCAAGACGTGAGCATGAACTCCGCCACTTCCGCCTGGATAGGAGGCAATCAGGACAAGTACTCGTCGAGCACCGATTCCTGGCAGTTGCTCGTCGACCGCTTGGACGGAACGAAGTGGGTCTCCGATACACCGAAGATCCCCGGCAAGAACGCGTTCTTCGGCGGCCTCGCGAGCGGAGGCTCCCACGCCTGGATCTTTGCTACCTCGTGGGCCGGCAGGCCGTGCTCGACCCCTGCAACGCTCGTCGGGTACTACTGGTCGGGCAAGTCCTGGGCCTCGGTCACGCTTCCATCTGGATTCGGTGGGTCTGTAATGCGCGCCGGCGCGGCGGCTTCCGAATTGGTTCCGCATTGCTGAGCAGGCTGTAGAGCCGTAGCTAGCTAGATGGCGCTCGGGGACACGCCGTCATCAGGTGCGGTTGCGGTCTAGCAAAGGGGAAGCCAGCGGCTCGGGTCCGCCACCTCCACGAGAAATTCGCGAACCATGTCGCCAATCACTGCTACTAACGAGATGTGGCATCTGCGTCCGAGAGTTATCCCCTGACAGTCGTGCCAGTCTTCAGCGGATCTGCACCGAGTCCCATGGAAGCTCGTCCTCTGGCAACTCTCCGACGGGTTGAAGAGGGGGAAATGGATCATCTCGAGTCGTACGACCTGGAGCTCGTGCGGCGAATCGCCTCACGAGATCGGGACGCTCTAGCTGATCTCTACCGGCGCCACGGTCGCGTCCTTTTCGGGCAGATCCTCATCGTCGTCAGCGATCGAGGTACGAGCGAAGAGATTCTCCAAGACACGATGGTCGCCGTCTGGCACGGTGCGCCGGCGTTCCGTGGAGATTCGAGGGTTCGCTCGTGGATGATCGGCATCGCGCGGAGAAAGGCACGCGACCGCATGCGGCGACGCCGGGAGACTGCGGTGGACGACGAGATCCTGTCCGAGCGTTCCGACGGCGCTCCGGGTCCCGAGCTGCTGGCGCTCGATCGCGTGGAGCTGGCGGTGGTCGCGAGTGCCGTGACGATGCTCCGTCCGGGACACAGGGAGGTCTTCGGTCTCGTCTTCGGCGCCGGCCTCACCCTTGCAGAAGTAGCTGAAGTCCTCGATATCCCAGCAGGGACGGTGAAGAGCCGGTTGAGCGCCGCCCGAGCCGCCCTGTCCGATCAGTTGCGCGAGAAAGGATATGCCCGATGAACGACGAATCACCCCATCTGAGCCTCGAGGATCTGATTCAAGGCCGTGACGGCGGCTCGCGAGAGGAGGCACACCTTGCCGGCTGCCCGACGTGCCAAGCTGCGGTCCGCGAATGGGAACAGATCTCCGAAGCCGTCACCGTCGCCGTAGGTGCTACGGAGCCGCCGCCCTGGCTGATCGACGAGGTAATGACCTCGATCGACCATTCGCCAGCGGGAAAGCGCGTGCGCCGGCCCATCGCACCTACCCGTCGCGTCCGCGTAGCGTCGGTGGCCGCGCTGGTTGTCGTGGGTCTAGGCACGTACGGCCTCACCTTCGCGTTCGGCCCCAACACCGGGGTGACGGGCGTCTCTCCCGCGAACGCAAGCGTGCTCGGCCGCAACGTCCGGCTTCCATTCGGGTTCCGGCTCGTCAGGATGTCCGGATCGTCATGTCAGCCGTGGGCGGTGGCGATCAACCTACCGGCGCCCGTCGACCTGACTCCGAGGCTGGCGCCGGCGAAAGCGAGGGCGAAGAATTTCTGGAGCAGACAAGGATCTCGCGTGCAAGCTGTGGCGGTCGGCTCAGGTGACCTGGTCAAGGGGCCGAGCGACAAGCAAGCCTGCATCCAGTCGTCCAAGAGCGCGCCGTACAGCTTGCCGTCGGGAGTCTCGCCCACGACGCCATTCGTCTCCGCCAAACAAGGTGGGACTCCCACCACGATCGACGGGTACTACGCCGAGATAGTGCCTATTCATGTCTCGGTGGCAGGTCCACCGACTGTGAACGCCTCAGGGTCAGGACGGACCTGGACTCAAGTGGCGTGCGGGACCAGCGGTGCGAGCGGTGCGAGTGGCGCCAGTGGTGCGTCCGGCTCCAGCGGTGCGTCCGGCGCGAGCGGTGCGTCGGGCACCAGTGGTGTTTCAGGCGCCAGCGGTGTGACTGGCCCCATGCAGAGCGTGTCTATACCGTGCGTCCCGCCGCCTGGCGCGAGTGGCGCATCCGGATCCTCGGGCGCAAGCGGATCCTCCGGCGCAAGCGGAGCCTCGGGCGCAAGCGGTGCCTCCGGCGCAAGCGGTGCCTCCGGCGCAAGCGGAGCCTCAGGCCCGAGTGGCGGCGTAACAGTAGCTGGCACCTCTCAGGCCCAGAGCGCTATAGACGCAGTCATTCCTGGAACCGTCATCTTCGTCCGAATCCCCACGAGCGACGGGAAGTACCAGCTCGTGACGGTCATAGGTTGGTCGATGCCCGCCGCAGAACTCGTCAGTCTCACGACCGAGGCGCTGGCTCCCAAGAGCTGAACCTTTTACTGAGCTGAACCCCTGACTGATACGTCGCCGGTCGCTGCAACTCGAAAGGGTCGCAGTGGTCGGCGACGTCGCCGTGTGGCTGATCGGCGCTCCCCCACGGCATGCGAGGTGCGACCGGGAGGGCCGAGGATGTCACTGGAGCAACACGCCGAAAGCAAGGCCCCGCCCACTGGGTGCCGTGGCGCTCGTGGCGCTAGTCATCGTCGAGCGGCGCCGACGGACGAAGACTCCACTCACGCCGACGCTTGTTAAGCCCCTGTTATATCGAATGTCGTACAACGCATCCGTGAGGAAGTCTGCGCAAGCCAGGTCGTCGTCGGCGAGGTCGGCACCCTCGGCAAGTTCTGATCCGGAGCCCAGGAGTCTCACCGCAAGCATGTCTATCCTCAGCACGCCGCCAGGCTTCGCACCGAAACACGCCATTGCACGAAGGAGCATGTGACTTGTTCTCACCCGGGTACGCCTGGAACGAGCTCCGGCGCCGCTGGGCGCGGACCCTCGTCACCGCAATAGGCCTGGCTGCAGGAGTCGGCCTAGTCATGGGCATCATCGGCGTGTCGGAGGGACTCTCCGACGCTCAGAACCGAGTGCTCTCCCCACTTGGCTCCGTCGGGACCGACATCATCGTGACCCGCACGATTGCGCCGACCACCGATAAGACCTCCACCACCACCACGACGACCCCGGTGAGAGAGGTCGTGGGGCCGGGCGGAGGCGGAGGTGGCTTCTTCGCCGGGAACGTACCCGGCGCGAGCCTCGGGTCCAGCTCTCAAGCCGCGACTCTGCTCAACAACAACGCCTCGGTGATCACCGACCTCGCAAAGCTAGGTCCAGCGGGGACCAAGTTCACCCACGACTTCTTCGTGCCGGGCACGCTCATCACCTTCCCTTCGGTCGCGGTCAGCGACGTCGCGAAGCTCCCCGACGTGACTTCAGCCGTCGGAGCCCTCTCCCTGCAGGCACTGCACGAGAGCGGCACCGTTCCGAAGATCACCAACAAGGTGAAGGAGGGGGGCCAGACAATCAAGACCACCGTGACGCCGCCCGTGCTCACCCCAACGCAGACCGCCAATGAGCGGGCGTGCATCCAGAAGCTCGTACAGGGCAATCTCTCTAAGGACTCTGGCACGAGCGGCAGCTCAGGTACGAGCGGCTCTTCCGGGCCGAGCGGTCCTTCCGGTTCAGGCGGTGGCGGCCCACCCCCCGGCGGCAAACACAGGTTCCAGATCTTCGTCGGGGGCCTCTCCTCCAATCCGGCGTTCGAGAAGTGCCTCACTCCCGCCCAGATCAGCTACAACCAGAACGTCGTCGTGCCCGAGCAGACGATCACCCAGATCCTGAAGCCACCGACGACCAACACCGCCACGTCGAGCTACACGGTCGCCGGCGTGAATCCGACGAGCGGGACCACTGGCCTCATCACGAAAAGCCAGCTCGTCTCCGGCACGTGGTTCACGAGCAATCCCGCCGACGAGGTTCTGGTCAACACGGCGTACGCCAGCACCAAGAAGCTCAAGGTCAACGGCACGATCACGATCAATGCAAAGAACTACAAGATCGTCGGTCTGGTCGCGCCGACGCTGACCGGCGACGTCTCGGACGTCTACTTCCCGCTCTCCACGATCCAGAGCCTGGCCTCCGCACCGAAGTTCGTGAACGAGGTACTCGTCGACGTGAAGAGCGCATCGGACGTTGCCGCAGTCACGACCGAGATCAAAAAGGAGCTCCCCGGCGCCACGGTGCTCACCTCGAAGTCGCTCGCCGACGAGGTGACCGGCAGCCTCACCAACGCCCACAAGCTCGCCAATGACCTCGGCGGAGCGCTCGCCATCGTGGTGCTTCTCGCTGCGTTTCTCATCGCTGGTCTGCTCACGCTCTCGAGCGTCGCAAAGCGCGTCCGCGAGATCGGTTCGCTGAGGGCGATCGGTTGGACTCGTGGTGCAGTTGTCCGCCAGGTGATCGCCGAGACCGTCGGGATCGGCCTTGTGGGCGGACTGATAGGGATCGGGATAGGGGTCGGAGTCTGCGCCATCATCGGCGCAGTTGGTCCTGGGCTCTCGATCACGGCTACCGGGCTGACGGTAGGAGCGTCTTCGGTGAGCAGTCTCTTGGGTCAGTCGACCACCGCAACGGCGACGACGATCGTGCACCTATCGGCCCCGGTACATCTCACGACGATCTTGCTCGCCTTCGCCGGAGCGCTCGTCGGCGGCCTGCTGGCTGGCATCGCCGGCGGCTGGCGCGCGGCGCGACTCGCACCGGCATCAGCGCTACGGGACCTCGGCTGATGGCGACCACACCACCCACCGAGACCGGAAACGACGAGGAGACGCCGATGGAGGCCAACCCGACCGACACTTCGGGCCAAGCTCCCGCGAAGTTCGCCGGCGCCGGCGCCCCCCTCTACGAGCTGGCGGGCCTCGAGCGGACCTTTTCCAAGGGCGGCATGGTCGTGAGAGCCGTTCGCGGCGTGGACCTTGTCATCAACAGCGGCGAGATGGTCTCACTCGAGGGACCGAGCGGCTCGGGCAAGAGCACCCTCCTGCAGCTGCTCGGCGCCCTCGACAGCCCGACCGGCGGCTCGATCCGCTTCGCCGACCGCGACCTCGCCGGCCTGAGCGACAAAAGTCTGACGAAGATCCGCGCTCAGGACATCGGCTTCGTCTTCCAGCACTTCAACCTCATCCCGACTCTGACTGCCGAAGGAAACGTAGCCGTCGCGATGTTCCCCAACCATGTCCACTCACATGAGCGCCTGGAACGGGCCAAAGAGCTGCTGAACCAAGTCGGACTGGGCCACCGCTTGAACCATTTGCCGTCGCGGCTCTCGGGTGGCGAGCAGCAGCGCGTCGCGATCGCCCGGGCTCTCGCGAACCGCCCGAGTGTCATCATCGCGGACGAGCCGACCGGCAATCTCGACTCCGATACTGCGAAGGAGGTCATGGCGACGTTGATCGCACTGCGCGAGAGCGCCGGGGTCACGATTGTGGTAGCGACCCACGACGAAGATGTCGCCTCCCTCACTGACCGCCGCGTCCGCATGCGTGACGGTGAGATCCGAGAGGACTCCGCCGCTTAGCCGGGATCCGGCCTTCGAGCCGTTAGGATGGGTGATGCTCATTCTGAGCAACTGTGCTCCCGCCTGTTCGGGAGCAGATTGGCCGTCCCTGTGGGACCCACCCTGTTCGACCAGCATGAAATTCCCCGACTGACCTGCCGCGCTCTTCACCTAGAGCCCTGTGTCGGCCACCACAGCGAGGAGCATCGGTCCGTTTGACGGGCGCCTTCCATGAGAATTGCGATTGTGGCTCCACCTTGGCTTCCCATTCCCCCACCTGCCTACGGCGGGACGGAGAATCTCCTCGACGCGCTCGCACGCGGGCTGAAGCGCGCCGGCCACGAGGTCGTCTTGTGCACCACTGCCGACAGCACCTGTCCGGTACGTAAGACTTCGGTGTTCGAGGAGGCCATCGGGGTCGGGTCAGGGAGCAGTGTCGACGAGATCCGTCACGTCCTGCACGCCTACGAGGAGGTCCAGGACTGCGACGTAGTTCACGACCACACTCTCGTTGGGCCCCTCTACTCGGCAGCTTTCCCGGATCTCCCGGTCGTAACGACGAACCACGGCCCGTTCAACGCGGAGCTCATCGACCTTTACCGAGTGCTGTCGGACCGTGTGCCAGTGATCGCCATCTCGGAGCACCAGGCCTCGACGGCGATCGGGGTCCGGATCGCTGCGGTAATCCCTCACGGCGTCAATCTCGACGACTTCCCAGTCGGCAACGGCGGGGGAGGGTACGCGATGTTCCTCGGCCGGATGCACCCCGGCAAGGCGCCCCACATAGCCGCTCGGATCGCTCGTGAGGCTGGCTTCCCCTTGAAGATCGCCGCCAAGATGAACGAGCCTGCGGAGCACGCGTACTTCGAGGAGATGGTGCGGCCTCTGCTCGGTGGAGACGTGGAGTACGTCGGCGAGGTGGATCGCCCGGCCAAGCTGGCGCTCCTTCGTGAGGCCGAGTGCCTCCTCAACCCGATCGCGTGGCCCGAGCCATTCGGGATGGTCATGATCGAAGCTCTCGCCTGCGGGACGCCGGTGTTGACGACTCCGTTCGGTGCAGCGCCCGAGATCGTGCGGGATGGTGTAGTCGGATTCGTGCGCTCCAGTCGCGCCGACCTCGTCGAGGCGCTCGGGCGCGTGCACGAGATCGACAGGGGCGCGTGTCGTGAGCGGGTAGTGGAGCGTTTCTCCGTCGAGCGCATGGTGGCCGATCACGTCGACGTGTACCACCGGGCTGCATCCGGCGACCTCAGTGAGCCCTTTCATATGCTCGTGGACGATGCGGCTTGAGCAGTCTCTGATGTTGCCGATCTCGTGATCGAGCCTTGGTCCTTCGCCGGAGGGCCGACCGTGAAGAGCCTGGCGGGCGGCTCGATCACGCTCGTCGAAGGTGCCTCTTTCTCGATCTCCTCCCTCAACGGCGATATCGAACCCGGGGGTGCGCAGGGCTTGTTCTTCGAGGACACGCGTTTCGTCTCGACATGGCGACTCCGCCTCGACGAGGCCGAGCTACAGAGCCTCGCGTCGATCCCGCACCATCCTTTCGCCGCGACCTTCGTCTCGAGGGGTCAGCCCCACCCAGGCCAGGCCGACAGCACGCTGTTCGTAGAGCGAAGCCGGTACGTAGGCAACGGCATGCGGGAGGACCTTGTCGTCCGCAACTTCGGCAGGGAGCCTGCTGCGTGCGCGATCGCGTTCGAGCTCGAGGCCGACTTCGCCCACCTGTTCGAGGTGAAGGAGAACCGCGCGCAGGTGCGGGGCAACCACAGCGTCGCAGTGGCCGGCGCGGTGATGACGTTCGCTTACGAGTACCGCGAGGTGAGCCGGCGCATCGAGGTGGAGTTCCCGCACGAAGCCCGCGTGACTCCGGGCCTCGCGAGGTTGGACGTCGTCGTCCCTGCCGGTGGCGAGTGGAGCACCACTCTCGAGTTCCGGCTCGTCGTCGACGGCGGCCCGGTCGAGCTCCGATACGACGGCGGAGCCTCCGTCGAGCTGTCGACTCCGGTGACACGGCTGCGGGAATGGGAATCCACCGCACCTCGCGTCCATACCGACGACGATGGCGTCAACGCGACCTTCCTCCAGAGCCAACGCGACCTCGGAGCGCTCCGGATCTTCGATCCCGAGCATCCCGCGCGTGCTGTCATCGCAGCCGGCGCACCCTGGTTCATGACGTTGTTCGGTCGGGACTCGCTCATCACCTCTCTCATGACACTCGAGGTCGACCCAAGCCTTGCCACGAGCACGTTGCTCACCCTCGCCCGCATGCAAGGCGAACGGGTCGACGACCTCACCGAGGAGCAGCCCGGCAAGATCTTGCACGAGGTACGCCGAGGACTGACGACAGTCGTGGGCGCTCGTGCGGGCTCGGTCTACTACGGATCGATCGACGCCACGCCGTTGTTCGTCGTCCTCCTCGGAGAGCTCTTCTCCTGGGGGGTGGATGACGACGTCCTCGCGCAGCTCCTCCCGCATGCCGACCGAGCGCTCGAGTGGATAGTGCGATTTGGCGACCGCGATGGCGACGGTCTCGTCGAGTACCAGCGTGCGACCGAGCGCGGCCTCGCCAACCAGGGCTGGAAGGACTCCTTCGACGCTGTGAGCTTCGCGAGCGGGCGCCTCGCCGAGGCGCCGATCGCCCTCTGCGAGGTCCAGGGCTACGTCTACGCCGCCTTTCGAGCCCGCGCCGAGATCGCAAGCAAACTTGGCGAAAGTCAGGTAGCCCTTGAGTTCTCCGAGCGCGCAGAACGGCTCAAGCTTGTGTTCAACGAGCGTTTCTGGTTGGAAGAGCGGGGCTACTTCGCGACGGGACTCGACGGAGAGAAGGCTCCGATCGATTCGCTCACCTCCAACATCGGGCACTGCTTGTGGGCGGGCATCGTTGACGACGACAAGGCCAAGAGGACAGCTGAGCAGCTCTGCGGGCCGGCGATGTTCACCGGGTGGGGGATCCGGACGCTCGCGAGCTCGATGGGCCGGTACAACCCCGTCAGCTATCACAACGGCTCGGTGTGGCCTCACGACAGCGCCATCTGTGCCGCCGGTCTCGCCAGGTACGGCTTTCTCGAAGAGGCCGAGGCGGTGACCGTCGGGCTCTTTCAAGCAGCGGGAGCCTTTGGCGGCCGACTGCCAGAGCTGTTCTGCGGGTTCGACCGCGGAGCATTCCCCATCCCGGTCCCGTACCCGGCCTCGTGCTCTCCGCAGGCGTGGGCGTCGGCTGCGCCGTTCTTTCTGCTCAGGACTTCACTGCTCCGGCTCGAGCCGTCGATCCCCGACGGAACGGTGACCTGCTCCCCGGTCGTACCGTCTCTGTTCGGGACTCTGCTCGTCGAGAACCTGTTGCTCGGTGGTGCCCGCGTGTCGGTCACGGCGACCGGCACGACCGCCGAGGTCAGCGGCCTCCCGGAGATCTTGCGCCTGGTTGACGACCTGAGCTGATCGTCGTCGGGTCGGGATCTCGACAGTCGCTCGGGATGCCGCGTGCTCTCGAAGTCCAATCTGATGTCATCGACTACATCAGTCCGATTGGCGGCGGGTACTTTTTCTGCCCTTCAGGGCTGAACGGTCGGAACCACGACTTCGGGAGCGGCCTGTTCGCGTGAAGGCCCGCAGAGAGTTCAAAGGCCAGCTCGTCTGCATCGAGGTCGATGATGGCGGCGATGGACCGTTCGAACATGCTCGTCGCGAGCCTCCACGGTCAAGCTCTGACTCATGAAGTAGCCCATGTCGGACGCCCCATTGTCGCCCGTCGCTTGGAGAGCCCGCTCGTCGTCACCTACTCGAGCGACCGGCCGAGGAAGACGCGAAACGGCCCGCCGCCCTCAGGGGCGACGGGCCGCAGAACTGCGAGAAGAGCGAACCGAAGCGTTGCTCAGGCAGCGGTCTTGACTGCCTCGACGTCGAGCTCGAGTGTGATCTTCTCTGAGACCATGACGCCGCCCGCTTCGAGCACGGCGTTGAAGTTCACGCCGAAGTCCTTGCGGTTGATGACGGTCGAACCTTCGAAGCCGACGCGCTCGTTGCCGTAGGAGTCCTTGGCGGCACCAGTGAGCTCCAACTGAAGGGTGACCGACTTGGTAGTGCCACGAATGGTGAGGTCGCCGGTCACGTTGAAGGCCTGGTCGCCCGCCGGCTCGATCTTCGTGCTGGCGAAAGTGATCTGCGGGTAGGTCGGGGCGTCGAAGAAGTCGTTGTTCCGCAGGTGCTCATCACGCTGCTCGACGCCAGTGTCGACGCTCGCGACCTCGATGGTCAGGTTGACGCTCGACTTCGTAGGGTCCTCGGCATCCAGGTGGAACGACCCTTCAAAACCCTTGAAGGCGCCGCGAACCTTCGACACCATGGCGTGCCTCGCTACGAAGCCCAGCCGGGTGTGTGCAGCATCGATCTGGTAGTCGCCCGTGAGCTCCGGGCTGTAGGTCTGAGGAGAAGTGAGAGTTGTCATGGGTGAGTCCGTCCTTTGTTGATGTAACAACAACTATACCCAACAGATGATGACATGTCAACATTCATTTTGGTCCTAGAATGCGCCCGATGGGACAACCACGTTGGCTGAGTGAGGAAGAGGCTGGCGCGTGGCGTGCGTTTCTTGCGATGCGTCACGCACTCGACCGGGCGATTGACCGGCAGCTCACACAGGCGTCAGGTCTGTCCGCGGCGGATTACCAGCTGCTCGTACCGCTCTCCGAAGCGCCGGCAAAGGAGCTACGCGCTCGCGATCTCGGGAGGGACGTCGACTGGGAGCGAAGCCGGCTCTCGCATCAGATCCGCCGGATGGAACAGCGGGGTTTGATATCGCGAAGTGAGTGCCCGACGGACGCGAGGGGAACGATGATCGCCTTGACCGACGCGGGGGCAGCGGCCATCAGCGACGCCGCTCCGCCTCACGTCGACTGGGTGCGGGAGAACTTCATCGGTCTGCTTACGCCGGCCGAGCTCGTCACGCTGCGAGAGATTTCAGAACGCGTCCTCGGGCGGTTGGTCGCCGCAGGGTGTTCCGAGGCGGTCGAGGCTTGCGAGATCCTTGTTGGCGAGTGCCCGAGCACTGAGGCCGGTCAAGCTCTCAGCTAGCGGAAACGTTCACGGCGAGGGCGACGGGGCCTAAGCCGACTGCGGTCTGCCAGAACGACTTACTGGTCGCGAGGTCAATCTTGTTCAACTTCGAGGTCGTCTTGTCGATGACGATAGCGAGCGGTGTAAGCGGCTCAACGTAGATGGCTATGGGCGACGAACCTGTCGCGGCGATCTCGAAGGCCTTCCTCGATCCGATCCGCAGCGCGAAGAGTTCGTCTGAGATGGCGCTCGCCCCCGACCCCTTAGTCACCAGGCACAACCGCTGCCCGGATGTGCCAACAAGGTTACGCCGCGAACACGCTGGATGCACGGTTTTCCGACGCTGGCTGCGCTCGACTGCGCGCTCAGGGTGGCCGCTGCGACGCGGCCGAACTCGATTAGAGCTCGGCCGCCTGCTGAGATTGTTCTGCGCCGGGCGACTGCGCGCCGCTGGCAGGGTCCATCTCGAGGCTTGGGTGCTGGCTGTCGCTTGGGTCTCGCCGATCGCTTGGGTCCTCAGCGCTGCCTGCATCCTTAGCGTCGGCTGACGCTTGGTCGGGAGCAGCCCAGGGGTCGCCGTCGCCCCCGAGCCCCGGCACCTCCCTGTGCCGGTCGTGCCAGATCAACACGAGGCCGAACAGGACGCCAAATGCCACGAACGCGAGCGAGCCGGCGATCACCGCTAGATCGCCCCGCGTGCCGTGTGGCAACAGCACGGACTCGTCGAAGGTACGCGACAACCCATAGAGCGTCACGACGGCGGTCACTACGAGCCCGAGTGGTCCCCCTCGGCGCCGGACGAACTTCTCGATCTGGAGCGCGACTACCCAGATGACAAAGCACTCGGTCGCCTGGATAAGTGGCACCGGGAGGCGCTTGCCGACCTGGCCGGCGTAGTACATCCCGTACCAGGCAGTGGTGCGGTAACCACCGCCCTGGACCATCAGCTGGGGTCCCAGGAGCCGCCCTACTGACCAGGCGATGGCGAGCACCGGCGCCACCAGGTCGAGGGCGATGACCATCCTCAGCTTCGGGCACCATCGGTGGGCGCACCACATGCCGACAGGCACTCCGAGGAGCAAGCCGCCGTAGCTCGACAGGCCACCGTGCCAGATGGCGAGTATGTCGCCGGGGTGGTGGGAGTAGAAGCTCCACATCGAGATCACGTGCACTGCCCGCGCGCCCACTATCGACGAGGCGATGATCCAGACGAAAGCCTTGCCCAGCCACTCGTCGGGGAAGCCGTGATCCCTAAGTCGCTTCGCGAAATATCGGTACCCGAACCAGAAGGTGATGGCGAGCCCGATGCCGTAGGTGTGAACCTGCAGCGGACCGATGTGGAAGACAACAGGGATCGGCTTCACGTCGCCTCCAGTATCGCCCAGACAAGAGAGGTCGCGACGCCGGTCGTGCTTTGCCCTCTTGGCCGACCGGCGGGCCCGCTACCGGCTAGAGCTTCTCCACCACCATCGCCATGCCCTGGCCTCCGCCGATGCACATCGTCTCGAGGCCATAGCGGCCGTTCTCGTGCTCGAGGCCGTTGATGAGCGTCGTCATGATGCGCGCTCCGGTCATCCCGAACGGGTGGCCGAGGGCAATGGCGCCGCCGTGGACGTTGAGCTTTTCGAGGGGAATGTCGAGATGACGCTGGGACGGGACGACCTGGGCGGCAAACGCCTCGTTGATCTCGACGAGGTCGATGTCGTCGATGCTCAAGTTCGCTCGCTTCAGCGCTTGGCGGCTCGCTTCGATCGGGCCGAGGCCCATGATCTCGGGATTGAGGCCGCTGACGCCTGATGAAACCACCCGGGCAAGCGGCTCGAGGCCGAGCTCGCTGGCTCTGGTCTCGCTCATGACGAGCACCGCCGCCGCACCGTCGTTGAGCGGGCAGGCGTTGCCGGCGGTGATCCGGCCGTCGGGGCGGAAGGCGGGCTGGAGCTTCGCGAGGCCTTCGACCGTGGTGCCGGGCCTGGGGCCGTCGTCTGCTGACACGATCGAGCCGTCGTAGAGCGTCACGGGGGTGATCTCGCGCTCAAAGAAGCCGTTCTCGACGTGCTCGACAGCAAGGTTCTGGGAACGGGCGGCGAACTCGTCCATCTCCTCGCGTGAGACGCTCTCGTACTCGGCGACGTTCTCGGCTGTCTGGCCCATGGCGACGTAGATGTCTGGCAGTCCTGCCTCAGCCTGCCAGGGCGCTCCGCCACCTTCGGCCCGCTTGGCGGACCGGGCCTCGGCGTCGCCGAACCGCGAGTTGTGCGTGTTGGGCACGCCGTCGGCGTTCCCCGCGAAGAAACGGCTCGTCGTCTCGACACCAGCCGCGATGAACACGTCTCCCTCGCCTGCTTTGATCGCATGAGCTGCCATGCGGATCGTCTGGAGAGAGGACGAGCAGTAGCGGTTGACGGTGACACCCGGCACGCTGTCGAGGCCGGACAGCACAGCTACGACGCGGCCGATGTTGTACCCGGCCTCGCCGGCGGGCTGACCGTTGCCCATCATGAGATCTTCGATCTCACCTGGATCGAGCTGGGGGATCTTCGCGAGAAGCGCTTTCACGATCTGTGCAGCCAGATCATCGGGTCGCATGTCCTTCAGCGAACCTTTGAAGGCGCGGCCGATGGGACTGCGAGCGGTGGCGACGATGACGGCTTCAGGCATGGCGAGATCATAAGTAGCCGCAACAGCGAGCGCCCAATCGGCTCGGACCGGGTGCGCGAGCCTTCGATTGAGGGCCGGACGCGGAAGGGCCCCGGGTAGCCGGTCGGCCTAAGCCTCCGTACTCCCCGGGGCCGCAACCCTGGTGAATCCAACTCCTCGTTCGGTCACCGGCACCTTGCGGCACCAACTCGCTCTACGTCACTCGCGGCGCCTTGCGGCACCGCTCACTTCGCTCCAGCAGCCAATCCTGGGGGGACCAACCACTGGCGTGAAGCCTTCATCACCCTCCTCGGCATAGCAGTACCCTGCTCACGACTTCCGGGTCGCCCTTGCGGGCTACCTTTCGGTCGTTCGCTGCCTCTGGTCTCTGTCCCCCTTGCGGGCTCCGTCCTCCTATCGGCGAGCTTCCAGATCTCCAGCCTCCCTTGCGAGTGACCTTCTCTCCAGTCGCTTGCTCCCGGCTCTCCGGCTCCTCTTGCGAGTCCCCTTTGCCCCGTTCGCTGCTCCGCTTTCCCTCAGGCCCCCCTTGCGGGATTCCCTCGTGTCAGCGGTGCTTGGCACCACCTGCCTTGGTGCGTGCATCTTGCTATCCCGGCATCGGCCGGTCAATCGAATTCGCGATATACCCGGCTTATCGACAGGATGCCTTCACTTTCCCCCTTCTCGTCCCCAACTTGGTCCACAGGCAAGGCCAGTTATTCACGGCAAATCGCCGAATTCGGGCCCGCCGAAGCGGTCGATTGTGGCGAATTCGGACACGGGGCGCCGGCGCAGCCGGGTCACTTGATGGGTCGGGTGGCCGAGCGCGACGAGGCCGGCCACGGCGAACTCGATAGGTACCCCGAGGAGGTGCTTCACCGCAGGCTCCTGCCGGCAGATCACGGTCGTCATCACGCCGCCGAGCCCCTCCTGCCGAGCCGCCAGCAGCAGGTTGTGGCTGAACGGGTAGACCGAGCCACCGCCGACGATGCTCTGGCGATCGAGACCGTTGTCCGTGACCGCGAGCGACGGCAAGTGAGCGAGGAGCACGAGCATGACCGGGACTTCGTTCAAGTGATCGCCGAACTCGTTCGGGCTCGGCGTCGCCCGCGCCTTCTCGAGGTCGACCGCCGGCTCGGACCATCGACCGTCGTTGGAAGGGGCGAAGGGCACGAGCCCTGCCACCACGTGTGCCATGTACTCACGCCACCCGGCCGCGTAGTGGTCCCGTAGCGCGAGCCGGAGCGCCTCGTCTTTCACGACCACGACTCGCCACGGCTGGCGGTTGCCGCCGCTCGGCGCGAAGCGGGCGTTGTCGAGGATCCGTGTCAGCACGTCGTCGGGTACGTCGGCGTCGGTGAAGGTCCTCACCGCAGCGGTCGTCCGCATGGCCTCGGTTAGCTCCATCGTCTCGCTCCTGTTCTCGCTTTGCTCGTGACCGGGTCACTGGGCAAAGTCCTCGTCCGGGCGCCAAGGTAACCCGCGATGGCCGGTGGTAGCGTCCGGCGGTCAGGCACGCACGAGCGACGGGACGCGATGAGCGACTGGAGCGGACAGGGACTGCCACCGGCAGCCCAGGCAAGGATGGATAGGGCCGGCCAGGGAGGTCCCGCGAGCAGCCTGCTCTCCATCAATGGTCAAGCTGGGCTCGAAGGGTGTGGCTTCCGCGTCGTGGGCGAGGTGATGGGCTGCATCGTCCAGCACATCGGCTTCACCGGATACGGCGGCTGCGGGTACTACCCGGGGATGGGCATGGGCTACGGCAGCGTCGGCGGGTGGGCAGCCGGGGCGAGCCGCGGGTATGCCGGCAACGCCCGGCCGGGCGTGC
>PLDN01000078.1 GCA_003136185.1 Acidimicrobiaceae bacterium
ATCGACGACATCGATCACTTGGATCTCTACTCGTGCTTCCCGAGCGCGGTGGATGTGGCGGCGACCGAGCTGGGCGTGGCCCTCGACGACCCGCGCGGGCTGACCGTCACCGGAGGTCTGCCGTACTTCGGCGGTCCGGGAAGCAACTACGTGAGCCACTCGATCGCCACGATGGTGGACCTGCTGAAGGCCGCCGGTGGGAGTGGCCAGAGCTCGCACGCGCTCGGCCTCGTGACGGGCGTCGCGTGGTACCTGACGAAACACTCGGTCGGCCTCTACGGCACCGACCCGCCCCGGAGCGGCCGTTTCGAGGCCGCCCAACCGATCTTCTACGCTCCGGCACCAACGCCCGTCGCGGTTACCACCGCCTTGGGTGGAACGGCGACTGCCACGATCCAAGCCGGGACGGTTATCTACGACCGCGAGGGCCACGCACGATCGGCTCCTGTCATCGCGACCTTGGGAGACGGGACGAGGGTGGCTGCGACTGCAGGATCTGAAGATCTGCCCGCCATCGCCGAGCTCGGGTCGCAGGCGCCTCTCGTGGGCCGTACCGTCCAGATCAGCACCGGTGCGCCCCCGCAATATTCAGTGTTGTGAATCAGTGTTGTTGAAGACCGACCCAGATACCGCCAAGGAGAGACGATGACCGATACGACCGCCCCCGCTCCCGGTTCTGCTGCTACCGAGGAGCCCGTCGTCGTTCGAGAGCGGCACGGCCGTATCGAACTCGTTCGCATCAACCGGGAGTCTGCTCGCAACTCGATCAACGGCCCGACGACGAAGCTGATGGACGCCATCATGGACGAGTTGACCGAGGATCCCGAGGTCTGGGTGGTAGTCCTGACCGGGACAGGCGACCGTGCCTTCTGCGCTGGTCTCGACCTGAAGGCGTTCGCCTCCGGCGATACGGCCGACATCATGGGATCGAAGAACGGTTTTGCCGGTCTCGGATCGCGCAAGTTCCCTAAGCCCCTCATCGCGGCGGTCAACGGTGCGGCGCTCGCAGGCGGCTGCGAGATCGTCCTCAGCTGCGACCTCGTCGTGGCGGCCGAGCACGCCATCTTCGGCATCCCGGAGGTGAAGCGTGGCCTCGTCGCCGCTGGCGGCGGCCTCATCAGGCTGGAGAAGCTCATCCCTCGCAACATCGCTCTCGAGCTGGCGCTCACCGGCGACTCGATCGATGCGGCGCGGGCGAAGGAGCTCGGGCTCGTCAACCGGGTGGTCCCTGCTGCCGACGTCGTGGCGGAGGCACTCGGGCTCGCAGACAAGATCTGCGAGAACGCGCCGCTTGCGGTTCGGACCTCGAAGGAGATCATGCGAAGGGCGCGGGATCTGACCGAGGAAGAGGCCTGGAAGATGAATGGCCAGCTCACGGTTCCGATCTTCACGAGCCATGACGCGATGGAGGGCGCCGTTGCCTTCGCAGAGCGACGCCCGCCTGTCTGGCAAGGAGCCTGACATCGTCGTGAGACGCCCTTCGTCATACGATGGAGTGGTCCGCACCGGACTGCATTAGGATTGTTGACGTCCCCACGAAAGGAGGACACGTGCTCACCGCTGACATACTCGGCCCGGACCTGATCATCGTGATCGTTGTTGGTGTCATCGTGCTCCTATTCGGTGGCAGCAAGCTGCCGAAGCTCGCGCGCGGACTCGGCAGTGCTTCTCACGAGTTCAAGAAGGGTCTCGAAGAGGGAAACGCCGATTCCAAGGCCACCGGCCTTCCGCAATCAGGCAGCGAGGCCAAAGCGGCGCCCGCCTCCGCACCTGAGGCAACAGAGGCGATTCCGAAGGACACGAGCGCCAGCTGATCGGAGACCGGAACAGGTCCGCTCGCTTGCGCGGCGGCTCGGCACCGGACATGGAAGCTCGAGCTGAGGCCGCTGCCCGCTCCCGCATGGGGTGGGTACTGCATGCCCTTGTTGACGTCGCTCTAGGCATCGGGTTGCTCATCGCCGGCGTTCACGGCCATGGCGACGACTACCTGGCACTCGATGCCGCCGGTGGTTACCTGCTCGCGCTCACCCTCCTTACAAACGGACCGGGTGGCCTGTGGAAGGTGATCCCGCGTCTCGTTCACCGCGCTCTCGATGGCGCTGTCGCGGTAGCCCTTTTGGTCTCGCCATTGATCCTGTGGAGGTTCCACGTACACATCGACGTCTTTGCCACCGCGATGGCCGGGGCTGTCGGCGTCATATTGCTGCGGGATGCGATCGTGTCGGACCACCGAGCCGTGCCGCGGCGGCTCATTGGTATGACCGCCACCGCCACCGGGTCGGTCACGCGGCCAATCGAGACGAGGGCCTTCGAGACGCCATCAGACAGCGCGCGAGGCGGCGGGCGGAGGGCGGGACGGAACGTCGACCAGGCTGCGCGCAAGCTCGGGAAGGTCTCGGCCGACCTGGCCAACCAGATGCCAGATGCAGCTCGCCGGGCCGGCGTCTTGGCCGGACGAACCAAGCGGGCGGCTCGGGGTGCTCGGGGTGCTCGGGGTGCTCGTAAGGGCGCAGTCGGCGACGCTGACAGCTAGGCGCCCCACCCCACCCCACCCCACCCTGCCCGACCACGCCCACCCCGCCGAGCGCTGCCGGACTGCGACACCTATTGTCAGTCGGATGGACGACATCCTCGAGATTGCGGACCGCCTCTGGCGTGGCGAGACCGAGATAGGTAGCCAGCATCCGCTCGCGATGGCCGGAGGCCTTACCGAGGTGGCGGACCGTACGGCTTACGTTGCATCGTTCGCGAGGGTGTCGGCGTTCTCGACCGACGATGGGCTCTTACTGGTCGACACCGGCCACGAGCTTGCCGCGAAGGGCATTCACGGTCACATTCGCGACTGGGACTCCGGCCGCCTGAATACCGCTGTGTACTCGCACGGACACGTCGATCACGTCTTCGGGGTCCAGGTGTTCGAGGAGGAGGCCGCCGCGAACGGTTGGGCGCTCCCGGTCGTGATCGCTCATGAGGCACTCCCGGCCCGTTTCGATCGGTACAAGATGACCGCCGGATACAACGCCATCATCAACCAGCGCCAGTTCCAGGTGCCTCGGCTTGAATGGCCGCTCGAATACCGGTACCCCGACAAGACGTACCGGGACCGGTTGGATGTGGAGGTCGGGGGCGAGCGTTTCGAACTGCACCACGCCCGAGGCGAGACCGACGATCACACCTGGACCTACGTGCCCGCCCGCAAGGTGCTGTGCAGCGGCGACTTGTTCATCTGGTGCTCTCCCAACGCCGGCAACCCCCAGAAGGTGCAGCGCTACCCCCTCGAGTGGGCGAAGGCGCTGAGGGAGATGCTGACGCTCGACGTCGAGATCCTCCTGCCGGGCCACGGATTCCCGGTCATGGGTGCGGACCGGGTGCGACAGGCGTTGACCGATACCGCCGAGCTGCTCGAGTCGCTCGTGACCCAGGCGCTCGAGCTGATGAACCAGGGCGCCCGGCTCGACGACCTGATCCACACCGTCCAACCTCCGAGGGCGCTCATGAACCGGCCCTACCTGCAACCGATCTACGACGAGCCAGAGTTCATCGTCCGGAACATCTGGAGGCTCTACGGCGGGTGGTACGACGGGAACCCGGCCAACCTGAAGCCGGCTCAAGAGGGAGCGGTCGCAAGGGAGATGGCCGCCCTCGCCGGCGGTGCGGGCCGGCTGGCCGAGCGAGCACTCGAGCTGCTGGGCGCGGGAGACCTGCGTCTAGCTGGGCATCTTGCCGAGATGGCCACGTTGGCAGACCCGACGAGCGCCGCCGCGCACGACGCGCGGGCCGTCGTCTTCGCAGCCCGCGCGACCGACGCGACCTCGACCATGGCGAAGGGGGTCTTCGCCTGGGCGGCGAGCGAGTCACGCGTCCAGGGTTCCCGGCCGGAGTGACGGGCCAGCGCCCGCAGCTGGGTCCTGAGTCCTCCTCAATCGTCCCCGTTTGGCCCGTTCTCGGAGGGCGTGGCTAATCTCCATGCCGTGAGCCAGCGGACGTTGAGAGACCCCGACCCGTCGCGCCCGTCGCGGCTCGAGAGGCCGGCTCGCGCGGCTGCCCGCGCACGCCACCGAATTGCCCCGATCGCGATCGTCGCGGTGCTCGCCGTGGCGCTCGGCGGGTGCAACTTCGCCTGGCCAACTTTCGGCCTTGACCACGGCTACGACGTGCAGGGGCAAGAGACGGCGAAGCTGTGGTCAGGCATGTTCATGACGGGGCTTTTCGTCGCTGCGATCGTTTGGGGTCTGATCTTCTGGTGCGTCCTCCGGTATCGCCGGAGGAAGGGTGACGACTCGATCCCTCGCCAGTTCCAGGAGCATTACGCGCTCGAGATCACGTACACGATCATCCCGCTTGTCATCGTGATCATCATCTTCGTGTTCACGGTGCTGACTGAGAACGAGGTCGACTCGGTCTCGCACCCAGCTGAGGTGACGGTGAACGTCACCGGCTATCAGTGGGGATGGATCTTCCAGTACGAGAACGCCGGCGGAGTGACCGTTCAAACGGCTGCCGGTGGCGCCCCGCACGGCCGGCCTTCGAGCTACGACGCCGGGGTCTATCCCCAGCTCGTCATCCCTGAGGGCGCGACGACGAAGATCATCTTGAAGTCGGACGACGTCATCCACGACTTCTACGTGCATGCGTTCAACTTCGACCGTTTTGCGCAGCCGGGGGTGACCAACGTGTTCGAGTTCACGCCGAACGAGACGGGTGTCTACCCGGCCCAGTGCTCTGAGTACTGTGGGCTCTACCACTCTGAGATGCTTTTCAGCGTGGCCGTGGTGACGCAGACGCAGTACCACCAGTGGTTGACGTACCAGGAGCACCACTTGAACCAGCCGCCCACGCACTTTGCGCTGACTCAGCAATGAGCACGATCGCCGTCCAACCGGACCTGCTCGTAGCGCCTCACGCGGAGGAGCACGGCACGAGCGGGATCCTGAAGTGGATTACGTCCACTGACCACAAGGTGATCGGCAAGAGCTACACGATCACCGCGTTCATCTTCTTCCTCATCGCGGGTTGCATGGCGATGGTCATCCGCACCCAACTGGCGTCGCCGGACAACACGATCGTCTCGCAGCACGTCTACAACGAGCTGTTCACGATGCACGGCAGCATCATGCTGTACCTCTTCGCCGGCCCGTTCGCCTTCGGTGGCCTGGCGAACTTCATCGTCCCTCTGCAAATCGGCGCGCCGGACATGGCCTTCCCGCGACTTAACGCCCTGTCCTATTGGCTCTACCTCTGCGGTGGGACGATCATGGTGCTCGGATTCGTCACCACGAGCGGCGCGGCGGACTTCGGGTGGGTCGCCTACGCGCCGCTCTCGAACTCGATCAACACACCAGGAGCCGGTCCAGATATGTGGATCGTGGCGTTGGTGCTGACTGGTTTCTCTGCGATCTTTACCGGCGTCAACATCTGCGCGACCGTCTTCTACTTACGCGCCCCTGGGCTGACTATGTTCCGCATGCCGATCTTCACCTGGAACATGATGGTGACCAGCATACTGATTCTGATCGCATTCCCCGTGCTCACGGCAGCCCTCGTGATGCTCTGGTGCGACCGACATCTAGGGACTCATATCTTCACGGTGAGCGGCGGCGGCGTCCCTGTGTTGTGGCAGAACCTGTTCTGGTTCTTCGGCCATCCGGAGGTTTACATCCTCGCCTTGCCCTACTTCGGGGCGGTGACGGACATTCTCGCCGTCTTCTCCCGCAAACCGGTCTTCGGGTACAAAGGAATGGTCTTCGCCACGATCTCGATCGCTGCGCTGTCGACGAGCGTGTGGGCGCACCACATGTTCACCACGGGCACGGTGCTGCTTCCCTTCTTCAGCATCATGTCGTACCTGATTGCCGTGCCGACGGGCATTAAGTTCTTCAACTGGATCGGGA
>PLDN01000006.1 GCA_003136185.1 Acidimicrobiaceae bacterium
GTCTTGGGCATCGTTCAGCGCCCCGGGACGAAGGCTTGGACCGTCTCGCGGAACCCTTCGAGGGCTCCCCGCCAGCCGCCCTTTGGGTCCTCCAGCACCGACTTCATCAATGCCTCGGCTTCTTCGCGGGTGACGTGCGGGGGGATCGGTGGTTCGTCCGGGGTGGTGATGGCGTCGATGATCACGGGACGGTCGGCAGCGAAGGCTTCCTCCCACGCACCCTCGATCTCGGCGGCGGTGGTGACCTTGATGCCCTTCAACCCGATGAGGTTGGCGTAGTCGGCAAAGGGCATGTAGGGGATGGCCTGGGAGCCTTCGAAACGGGGATCCCCCTCCATCGCACGCTGCTCCCAGGTGACCTGGTTGAGGTCCTCGTTGTTGAGGACCAGGACGATCAGGCGTGGGTCGGACCACGTCTTGTAGTACTTGAGGGCGGTCAGCATCTCGGCCATGCCCCCCATCTGCATGGCCCCGTCNNCCGGGGACCATGGTGGCGAGGTTGCCCGACAGCATGGCCTTCATGCCTTTGCGGATCTTGATGTGACGGGCATACCAGTTGGCCGCCGTCCCCGAGTCAGAGGAGAGGATCGCGTTGTCGGGCAGATGCCGAGACAGCGATGAGAACAGTCCCTGGGGCCGGATGCGACCGTTCAGATCCGAAGGTTGGCCGCGCTCTTCCATGAGCTGCCACCAATCGGTCACCCCCTTTTCGATCTCCTCCTGCCACGAGCGGTCTTCCTTGCGATGCAGGAGGGGCAACAGTTCGGCCAGGGTGTCTTTGGCGTCCCCCACCAGCGCCAGATCCATGGCGTAGCGGATGGACAGGTTCCGCGCCGCTAGGTCGATCTGGATGGCCTTCGCCTGACCGGGGGAAGGAAGGAACTCCGAGTAGGGGAAGCTCGTTCCGACCATGAGAAGGGTGTCAGCGCCCTGCATCATGTCCCATGACGGTTTCGTGCCCAAAAGCCCGATTGAACCGGTGCAGTAGGCAACGTCGTCAGGGATCGCCGCCTTGCCCAGCAGTGCCTTCGCCACCCCTGCTCCCAAGGCGTCGGCCACGGCCAGGACCTCGTCGGTGGCGTCCAACGCCCCCTGGCCGACCAGGATGGCCACCCGCTCGCCAGCGTTCAAGATGTCCGCCGCGGTCTGCAGCTGCTCAGTGGAGGGGATCTGTCGTGGAGGCCACCACCCCACCCCGGAGTGCACGGTATGGGTCTTGAGGGGTTGTTCGGGCACCGCGTCCATGTCCTGGATGTCGGCCGGCACGATCACGCAGGTGACCGTGCGCTCGGCCTGGGCGATGCGCATGGCGCGGTCGAGCATGTGACGGATCGTCGAAGGCTCAGTGACCTGCTGGACGTACGCGGAGGCCACGTCGGAATACAGCTGCAGGAGGTTGACCTCCTGCTGGAAATCCCCGCCCATGGCACGGGCGAAGGTCTGGCCCACTATGGCCACCACCGGCCGGTGGTCCAGCTTGGCGTCGTAGAGGCCGTTGAGCAGGTGGATCGCCCCCGGTCCCGACGTGGCAAGGCACACCCCCACCTCGCCGGTGAACTTGGCGTGGCCGCAAGCCATGAACGAGGCCATCTCCTCGTGACGGGTCTGGATGAACCGCAACTGCCCCTCATGGCGGCGCAACGCGCCGAGGATCCCGTTGATCCCGTCACCGGGGAAGCCGTAGATCGTGTCCACGCCCCACTCGATGAGACGCTCACACAGATAGTCGCCTGCGGTCTTTCCCATGAAAACGTTCCTCCTTGCTCACAAAGATCATGTCTCCTCCACACACTGCCAACCGCTAGCAAGGTTTGGGCTGCCTGAGAGGCGTTGACGGTCACGTCCTGGTCACCCCAGCTACGTGGCGCCGGGGCCACGGAATTCGCTGGCTCGTTGTACGATATACTCTTGTTACGAGATTATAACGGACAAGGAGCGGTAGGAAACCCCACATGAGTCTTGTATTGGTAGCGACCGCGGGAGAAGAGACCGATCGAGACGCCATCCGCGAAGCCCTAGCGCTACTCGGCCAGGGGCACAGCTACGTATTCCTTGCGGTCTACCAGGCCATGCCGAGCGGTGCCATGGGCGCAGCAGGGGCCATGGTGCCAGCTCCGACGCTCACCCGACAGGTATGGGACGACGCTGACAAGGCCGGCCAAACAGCCGGGCACCGACAACTTCAAGAAACCGTCGACGCCCTGGGCCTCACGGGCGAGATCCGAGTCGAGGAAGGCGACCCGGCTGAACGCATTTGTGCGATGGCCACAGAGGACCACGTCAATCTGATCGTTGTCGGCGACCACCACCACTCGATGCTGTCCAGACTCCTGCGCGGCTCGACAAGCGACGACGTTGCCCATCACGCACCCTGCCCCGTCCTGCTGGCCCGCCAACGGAACCTCTAACTTCGTCCCCGGCGTCGAGCACGACCGGTTGACTGACCGAACACCCCACCATCTACCCCGAAGACGCCCCAAAGAAATCAACTCTGTAGCGCGGCCCAGGTCAGCCGACCAAGCACGACGATGCACCGACGCACTGCCTTCCCACGCACCGGGGAGTTGGTGGACACGTCGTTCGAGCTCTTCGAGGTGAAAGGCCGACAGACCTTCGAGGCGTTCGGCACCATCCACGGTGAGATGGAGTCGGACAACGCGATGGTCTTCTTCGTGTCGACCGACGAGACCTGCGGCGTCAACGTTCCGAGGCACTCGCTCGGTTCGTCACCAAAGTCTGTGCGGGTGGCTGGAGACCATGTAGAGGCGCGCCTTGTCATAACTATCGGGTTGCGATAGAATCGCTGTACGAGGTTCTAGTTGGAGGCACTGCTCATGGTGGTCGTGGAGGTTCTCGCTGGCGTGCTTGTGGCTGCACTGCTCGTTGCGACGACGGTCATGGCCTACGCCGGGATGCTTGGCATCCTTGGCTTTGTCCGTTTCGTCCGCTGTGATCACTGCGCGCATCTGGGGCTGACTTCGACGCTCAACCCGCTGCGGTCCTGCGCCTACTGTCGCCACGGTCGGCTACTCCACCCGCTCGCCTCCCTCCACCACGCTCATGCCGCCAATATTGGGGGGCATCGAACGCGATCAGGGAGCTGAGTGATTTGGAGACACTCAGCTCCCGCCAAGGATCGTCTGCAACACCGCTGCGCCGGAGATCTCAAGGTCTTTGGTGGCGGTGAGCAACACCACATCGGATGCTCCCGCCCGCTGACGGAGGGCATTTACGGCGTCATAGCCTGGCGATGTTGCAAGTTCGGTGCGGTAGCGTTGGCTAAATTCCTCGAAACGTTCGGGCACGTGGCCATACCATTTGCGCAGTTCCGAGCTTGGAGCGACCCCCTTCGCCCACGTCGCGAACGGCGCTTCGGTCTTCGCCAATCCTCGTGGCCAGAGCCGATCCACCAGGACTCGGGAGTCCGGGTCCTTCCCCATCTCGTCAACCACACGGGCGATACCCACCTGAACGGGAACCAGGGGCATCTCGTTGGGTGGTCCAGGAAACCCATGCGTCCGCTGCACCGGGGCAAGGCCCTCCCACGCACCGGGGAGCTGTGGTGCCAGACGTTTGAGTTCTTCGAGATGCAGGGCTGATAAGGCTTCCAGACGTTCGCAACCGTCCTCGGTGAGATGGAGCCGGACGACACGATGGTCGTCCTCGGTCCTGGTGCGGACGACGAGCCCTGCCGCTTCGGCCCGGTCGACAAGGCCGACTGCGCTGTGGTGACGAAGGAGCAAATGATCGGCAACCTCGCCGATGGTCGGACCCTGTAGATCACCGTGCCCTCGAATGGCAAGCAGAAGCTGATGCTGCGCGGGCGTCAGGCCGGCAGCCTTTGCTTGTTGTTCACTCCATCGCTCGAAGTGGCGCAGACCAGTCCGGAGCGCCAGGAGTCGGGCGTAGGTCGCATCAGGCAGCACCACTCTCGCTACGATATCATCTTGCCACGATGCAAATCTCGGAATGTCATGATTCGCGCCCGGGCATAAGCTCGGCACGTCCTCTTCAGCGCAGTCGGCACGGTGGGGTGGGGTGACAGAACCATCCGATTCTGTGCCTCTACCGCCTGTAGAGGCAAGCAATGACCCCGCTGGTGATGCGAGCGATGCCCCCGCAGGACCGGAGGACGGCCCTGCACCACTCGCATCCGGGGGTTTCAATGGGAGTGCCCGGGGGCCAGCCGAAGCGGTGCTCGGGGACTTCACCACGACGCCGGCCATCCTGCGGCTCGTTCCGCTGGCGATAGTGATCGGCGTGCTCGGAGCGGGCATCTCGCTTGCGCTCCTCGACATGATCGGGTTCTTCACCAACCTGCTGTACTACCAACGGCTCAGTGTCCATCTGGTCTCGCCCTACGGGAACACACTCGGCGCCATCGCGGTCGTCATCCCGGTGGGCGGGGGTCTCATCGTGGGCCTCATGGCACGCTTCGGCTCAGAGCAGATCCGGGGCCACGGCATCCCAGAGGCCATGGAGCGCATCCTCATCAACGGCAGCAAGGTCCAACCTCGACTAGCGATCCTGAAGCCGATTTCCAGCGCCGTCAGCATCGGCACCGGCGGCCCGTTCGGCGCGGAAGGACCGATCATCCTCACCGGCGGAGCAGTGGGATCCATCGTCGGGCAGTTGTTCCATCTCACCGCCGCCCAACGACGAAGCCTGCTCGTCGCTGGCGCTGCAGCCGGGATGAGTGCCGTGTTCGGGACCCCAGTCGCGGCCACCCTGTTCGGGGTCGAGCTGCTGGCCTTCGAGTTTCGTCCCCGCTCAATGGTGCTCATCGGGATCGCCGCCGCCACTGCCGACGCACTCCGCATGGTGATGGCGAGCGCCCACCTGGTCTCCCCCCAGCCGCTCTTTCCGGTCCCAAGTCACGCCCCGATCGCTGGAGTGGGCCTTCTTAGCGCAGCGGCGATCGGCGTCGCGTGCGGCTTCGCGGCGTGGCTCATGACCCAGGCCGTCTACGGCTTCGAGGACCTCTTCAAGAAACTCACCGGTCACCTGCACTGGATGTGGTGGCCGATGATCGGGGGGCTCCTCATCGGTCTTGGTGGACTTGTCGATTCCCGTGCGCTCGGCGTCGGCTACGACACCATCCACGCTGAGCTGCTCGGCCAGCTTGCCGTGAGCGCCCTGCTGTTGCTGTTCGTCGTGAAGCTCGTCATCTGGTCCGGCGGCCTGGGCGGGGGAACGAGCGGCGGCATCCTTGCCCCCATCCTCATGATGGGGGCCGCTCTGGGCGGCGTCCTGGGCCACGTCCTTCCCGGCGCCTCGCCGGGAGTGTGGGCACTCATCGGGATGGCCGGTGCCCTTGCCGGGGTCACCCGGTCCCCGTTCACGGCCATCATCTTCGCCTTCGAGCTGACCCACGATGCGAACAGCCTGTTGGCGCTGCTCATCGCAGCAACCCTTGCTCACCTGGTCAGCGTGCTGATCCTCAAACGGTCGATCCTCACCGAGAAGGTCGCACGGAGGGGCTTCCACGTGATGCGCGAGTACGCCGTTGACCCGCTTGAAGCAACCTTTGTTCGTGAGGTCATGGACACCAAGGTGTACACCGTCGATCCCGACCGCCTGCTGTCCGACGTGTATCGGGCACTCGGAGAAGGCTCCCCTGAACGGCGTCAGCGGCTTTACCCGGTGATTGACGATGGAGGGCGCCTGGTTGGCGTGCTGCCCTGGTCGTCCGTGCTCGCAGCGAGGGACGACACGACACGACATGTACATGAGGCGATGATCCTCTCCTTCGCGGTCGCCTACCCCGACGAAATCCTGCGCTCGGTAGCAGATCGGATGGCATCACTCGGACTGGGCGTTCTCCCCGTCGTTGACCGAGCAAACACGGATCGCCTTGACGGGCTCATCACGCAGTTCGACCTCCTGCAGGCCCGCCAGAAGCTCCTCGAAGAGGAACGTCACGCCGAACGGGTACTGACCTTGGAAGGAATGACGGGCCGTCGATCGCAGGAGATTATTACGGCTGTGGCGTCGGACACATCATCCAACGAGGAGGCGCCATGACCACACCGTCTGGACCTATCGAGCGAGCTATAACTGGCTTCCATTGTGACGAGGACGGCGAGTGGGTAGCGGAGCTGTCCTGCGGTCACGGCCAACACGTACGTCACCGTCCGCCGTTCCAGCTTCGGGAATGGGTAATGGACGAACAAGGACGGAATGAGAAACTCGGGGCGCAACTCACGTGTCCGCTCTGCGATCGAGCTGAACTCCCCAACGGTTTGACCTTGGTGCGTTCCAGCCCGGAATGGAACGAGCACACGATCCCGGCGGGACTCCTCCGAGATCACCGCATCGCCGCTGGAACGTGGGGTCAGCTCATTGTGCATTTCGGACGGCTGCGCTTCACGTTGCGCACCACTCCCGAGTTCGATGTCATCGTCGATCCCGACGCGACTCAGGCAATTCCACCAGAAATCAAACATGTCGTGCACCCGCTCGGCCCCGTTCGCTTCTCAATCCATTTTCTCTCGATCCCTCGACAGGATCCAGGCATTGAGCCTCCTCCGCACGTCAATGATGAGGGTGGTGAAGCTGCCTGCTTTGCGCACCTCCTATGCCCAGAATGCGGAGCGGTCCTCGATGGAGGACCACGCGTGGAGCGTTGTGGCAGGGGCGAGAGCGACCCACCTCCTGCAGCGGACACCGACAGAGTGGGAGGCCGGGCCATGAGGTCCTCACTTCGTAGCTCGGGAAACGTCGTTTGACGCTGGGCTCGCGAGGACGGGGCATTCCACTCGGCAAAGAGGCCGTGACGCTCGTTGCTCTCATCACTCGGGTGCGCCCATCCCCTGCTTGTTGCCCGCGATGAGCATGCCGATGTTGTACGTGATGGCGATCGGCCACGCGGCGGCCCACACGATATGGAGACCGACCGCATCGCCGGAGCGCCAGTGCTGTAGCTCGTGCGCCAGCACGGCGCGCAGCTCGGCGTCGTCGAGGGTTTGGAGCAAGCCGGAGGTGATCACGATGGTGCGCATGTGGGTCCACGCGTTCGGGATCACCGTGTCGGCCATGGCGAAGCGCGGCAGGCCGTCCAGCTCCATCGCCTCGGCGATCTCGCGGATCAGCGGCGCCACCCGGCGGACCTCGTCACGGCTGAGGCGCCGGTAGCCGCGGATGCGAAGGCCGGTGCGCTCGAACGTCGCCATGGCGACGGTGATGATCGTGGCGAACAGGGCTCCGGTTGCCAGGGCAACGATCGCCTCCCACGGCGTGGCGGCGAGGACGTAGCGCAGCACTTCGAGGAAGCCGCCGATGGCNNAGGGCCGTCGTGTCGACGGTGCCGAGGGCCACGAGGATGCCGACGAAGGCGCCAATGGCGGCTCCCCAGAGGGCCAGCCACACGCCTGTCCAGCCAAAGATGAGGGCGACGAGGATGGCTCGCGGCTGGCGCTTGACGCCGCTGCGGAGCCATTGGGCGCCGTCGTCGTAGACGCCGGGCACACCCTCGATGTCCGGTGGACCGCTCTCCACCGGCGCCGACCCGTTGGCGGCAGGCGTTACGGCAGCAGGCGAAGCCGTCACTGCCGGCGCCTCAGCCGATCGGGCCTGGCTCTTGGTCGGCCCGGCCTGAGCGACCCGGAGCCCGGTGGGAGCGGCTGGCCGCGCCCTCTCAGGCGTCCACAGCTCGCTGGTCGGGCCATCCGGCGTTGCGACGGCGGCCGCCTCGGTCGGGCTCGCGGCCGGGCGACGTCTGCGCCGCGGCCGTTGTTCTTCCCCCTCGGTTGTCAGCTCTCCGTCATCGGGCATGATCCCCCCGCTTTCTTGTCAGCCGATGCGCGCCACCCGCACCAGCGCCTTGCGCCCCGTCCGTCGTGACAGCACGGCCGCCATTCCCACCGGCAGCTCCTTGAGAACGTTGGGGTGCATGTCGAACTCTTCGACATAGCGCACCGAACCCTTCTCGCTGCTGCCGGTCTCGTAGTCCACCTGGGCGGTCAGATTCGGCGTCCGGTGTGTGCCGAACTGCGAGGCGACCAGCTCGGCGTCCTCGGCTTCGAGCCGGTGGACGATGAGCAGTCCCGCTGAGAGCACCGGTCGGCGGATCGGGATCTCCTCGGGCAGGTACTGGGTGGCGACGACCAGCGGTGCCCGGGCCTGGCGGGCCTGGAGCAACAGGTCGACCACCTGGATCGCCTCCCGCAAGGCCGCGAATTCGTCGTAGACGATCAGCACCGGCTTGGGGTCGGCGCCGTGGTCGATCGCTCGCATGCGCTCGTCGCATACCTGCTTGAGGTCTTGGGTGATGACCCGACCGAACAGCTCGACGTCCTCGCTCGCGGCCGTGGCGCTAAGCGAGATGTAGGTGACGTGCGGCGTGGCGAGCTGCTCCTGCCATGAGAGCGCCGGCTGGCGGCGGAATAGCTCGCCGAAGGTGCCCTCCATGAGCGCGCCGAGCCGCCGCTGAAGACCGATGTAACCGGCGGCGCCGACGCCGCCGGAATCCTCCAGCTCCTCCAATCGGACGCGGTATGCCTCGGCCCCGTCCCGGCGGCCTTGGCGCGACATGCTGCCCTTGTTGAAGGCGTCATAGAGAGAGTCGAGCGAGATGGCGACGCCGGAGGCGGCCATCGCTCGGCAGATGACGGGGATCGCCTCCATCGCCACGTGTTTGTAGATCTCGGCCTCACCGGAGAAGGTGAAGGCGCCGACGATCTTGTTGGCGACGGCGGCGGCGTCGCCGGAACACGGGTCGTAGCCAACGCTCTCCGGCTCTCTCGGGTCGACGGTGGTGAAGGGCAGGCTGTGGCGAGCGGCAAGGCTGCGAGCGACGCCACCAAGGCCGGAGCCCTTGCAGTCCACGATGATCACGCCGTAGCCGTTGCCGAGCGCACCATCGGCGATCCGAGCGATGGTGGTCGTCTTCCCCGAGCCGGAGGCGCCGGGCAGGAAGACGTGCTGGCTCAGCTCCTCGATGGACAGATCGAAGGGCCGCTGATCCTCGGCGATGAGGCCGAGACGAAGCTGGCCCGGCGGATCGGCGGAGGCGGGGACGTCGCCTGCGGCATTCGGACCCGGCCAGCCTCGCTCCAGTGCCTTCTTCCGGGCGGCCATGTCCCTAGTCCTCGCCCACTCCTGGCCCTGGATGGTCTGCGTCGCATGGGTCATGCCGAACTGGACGGCGACGAGGACCAGTGGTCCGAGGAGTGCCTCGACCGGCAGTGAGTGGACGATAACTGCGGTCGGGACCGATGCCGCCGTCGGGGCGATGGCGTGCATCAGCAGATGCCACGGCCAGGCGAGCGCGAGCGAGCGGCGCAGTGTCGCCGCCGTAGCGGCCCCGAGAAAGGCCAGCAACCACGCAACAACGATAGGCGGGCGACTCACCCGCCACACGAACCACGCAATCGCGGCCCCGGCGATCACGCCCGGGAACACGCTGGCGGTGATCCCGGCGGCCACAAAGATGGACGCGGCGATGGTGTACTCGTTGTTGTGCAGGAGCGGCGACGACTCCAGCCGGGCCGTCATCGGTGACAGCTCCCGGCGCCTGGGCGGTCACCGGATCCGGGCCTGTCGAAGGCATCCATGTCTCATTGTCGATCGTTGCGGCCGCAAGCAATCCGCCGAGCGACGAGGTCGTCACCGCTGCACTGAGAGGCGCGTGACACGCACCTCCGGAGTCAGCGGTTCTCGGCGACTTTCGGAACATGGGAGCGGCCGTTCACCCCGTCAGGGCACTGACATAGACGGGTGTCCACGGGCGCACATCGATAAAGTCCTCGACCCGATTCTCGTTGACCAGCTTGGTGACTCTNNTCCTTGCTGCGCTTGGGGGTGAGGTCCAGCTCGATGGCAATGACCTTGCCGTTTTTCAGCGTCAGCTCGCCGTCCGGCGTGCGCCCTCGTGCGGGTTGGCGGGTGCCGGCGTGGCGCTCATGCCAGCGGTCCGTGCGGATCTCGCGCTCGGTGCGGACAGTCGCTCCCGGGTTGTCGGCGAGGAGCTGTTCGGCGAGGTCGACGAGCGCCAGACTGTGACGCATCTCGGCTTCGACGATGCGCGCCGGAGCGATGTCGATCTCGCCGACTTCGGCCCCGGCCTTTGTGATTCGGAGCACATGCGGCGCTCTCCAGAACGGAGTCCGATCCCGCCGGATGAGACCGAGACCCTCCAGCACAGTCAGCCTTCGATACGCCGCCCGCTTGCCCAACTCACCGTCGTCCCGACCGAAGAATCGTCGTGCAACCTGATCCGCCGTCACTACTCCGTGCCGCCCGATCCACGCCAGAATCTCTCGATCCCTCCCCGTAATCTGAGGCCCCGATCTCCTCATTTCACTCTCGTCTCGAACGCCACCACTACCACCACCAGCGACCACTTTCACTTAGCCGGGCGACCTACTTACCCCTTCTGAATCACCCGCCTGTCATCTCCCCCTTGAGGAGCTTTACGAACCCCTACTCCCTCTTTCTTCTTACGCTGAGATCTTGCTACCGAATCCTTTTTCCTTCTTTTTCAGACTTTCATCACCACTGGCTTTTGTCCCACCTGACCTTCACCTGCACCAATTGTCCCTACCCCTCTGCACCCGCCATGGTACCGCACCCCAACATCACTTTTATTCACGTTGTGAGGGTGGGGTACGGGAACCGAGGCCGTTCACACGAGCCGAGGTAATGGCGGGTGCAGAGGGCTCTGGGAAGGGAGACCAGGTGCAGGGTAGGTGGGACAACTACATCCACTGGCCGTTCATGCCATGACCCCAGTCGAGTGAACGGCCTTCAGAGGCTCTGCGACGGCCCCGTGATTGCCCGATGTTCACTGTTGAGTCCATATTCAGTGTGCAGTGAATATGGCCGATCGAGTGAACATCACCGGCGTCGTCGGTGTCGATGCTCTCACCATTCTGCGCACCTTCGAGTCGATCTCAGCGTCACCCCCTCGCCCCGGACGGACCCGGAAGGGGGCACTGGCCATGGTCAGTTTCGGCGACCTCTCGGTGCTCGTACGGATCGAGACTCGGGGCTACGTCAACGCCGCCACGGCGTGGGTCATCATCCGGACCGCGAGCGATTTCCCGACTGAGCGGGTCTTGGTCGTCACCGCTCAGTCGAGCGCGGACGGCCGCGAGATTCTCCGCTCTCACGGCATCGGTTACGCCTGCGGCTCCGGCCACCTGAGCCTGTCTGCGCCGGGTTTGTTGCTCCAGATCGATGAGCCCCGACGGGGAATCAGACCGGCGCCACCGGCCCGGTGTCGGCTCTCTGGGATGGCCGGCCGAGTGGCCCAGATCCTCCTCCAGGAGCCCGGCCGGGACTGGACGATCCGTGCCCTGTCGGCGAGGTCGGGTGCCTCGGTCGGACTGACGCATGCCGTCGTCGAGCGCCTGGAGACCGACGGCATCCTGGACGCGAAGGGAGCCGGACCGGCTCGGATTCGGCGACTGCTCAGCCGGGCGGCGCTGCTCGACACCTGGTGTGAGGAACAGCTCGATCGGGACGTCCAAGTGGTGACGTGCTTCCGCCCGGCGCCCCGCCCTCAGGAGCTGATGGCCGCCCTTGCGACGAGCTTCACGAGGACCGGAGTCTCCTACGCCCTGACCC
>PLDN01000163.1 GCA_003136185.1 Acidimicrobiaceae bacterium
GGCCAGCTGCTCGATAGCGGTCGGTAGCAGGCTCAACACGCCAACGACCACGCCGGCAGCCAGGCTCACAAGCGAGGGCCGCCAGACTGCCGCCCCCGCTCCGGCCGCCCGCCCCGCCCCGCCCGTCGCCCCCGCCGGCTGGGCCGGCGGCGCCGGTTCGGCCGCTGACGCATCAGCAACGCTCGCGTGGCTCCGTCGGCGCCTGGCGAGTAGCCCGAGAAAGATCGAGACGACGACGCCAGCGCCCGCCGCCGCCCCATAGATGAGGTGACATTCGAGTGCAACGCACCCAGTAAAGACGGCCAAAGGCCACCACCCTGTCCGGCCGGAAGCGGTCACTGCCGCCAGTACGAGGGTGGCCGAGAACGCGTACACGCCGAAATTGGGGTTCCAGGGCAGGTTGAGGACGACGCCGGTCTGGGTGGCGGCCAGCACGACGTAACCGGCCGACACCGCAACCCCTGCGAACAGGCCGCCGGCTCTCCAGGCGGCTTCCACCGAGAGCCCGGCGAACATCGCCGCCAAGAGAACCGATCCCCACAAGATGCCGTGCACCGGGTCGATCCTGTCCGGCACGGCCAGCAAGTAGTACTGCAGTGGTCCGAGGTCGAAGATCGGGTGGGCCGCGGAGACCGTCGCGTCGTTGTATGCACCGAGCAGGGGGGCGTGCGACGAGAAGACGTCGTAGGCACGCCAGGCGATCGCGGCGTCGTCGCTCGTCGGCCGCCAGCCGCGCCCGATCTCGAACCCAGCGGTCGTTGCGAGGGGTACTGCCGGCGCGAGTAGGGCGAGCAGGCGCGCGACGAAGGCGAACGGGCCCGGCATCGCCTCGCGGATCTTGTCGGCCGCGCCCGGCGCCACCTTGGCCATCGCGGGGGCAACGGTACACTCGCTGCCGATGACCTCGACGATCATTCTTGCCTTGGCCGTCTTCGGCGCAAGCAGCGTCGAGATGGTCGAAGCGTTCACGATCGTGCTCGCGGCGGGCGTCTCGAGGGGATGGCGGTCTGCCGTAGAGGGCACCCTGGCCGCTGTCGCCACTCTGGCGGTGATCGTCGTGGGCGTCGGCGTGCCCCTCATCCACCTCGTGCCGCTCAACGCGCTGAGGGTGGTCGTCGGTGGCATGCTCTTAGTCCTCGGCTTGAATTGGCTGCGCAAGGCGATCCTCCGCTCGAGCGGTCACAAGGCGATGCACGACGAGGACGCGATCTACGCGAAGACGCTCGCCGAGCTCTCAGCCGACGGCCAGCCACCCCCAAAGAGCTCCTTCAGGCACGCGCCACGGGACGCGACCGGATTTGTTGTCGCCTTCAAGGGAGTGTTCCTCGAAGGCCTCGAAGTAGTGATGATCGTGCTGACACTCGGCTCGAGCTCGAAGCACCTCGGCCTCGCAGCTGTCTCGGCCGGCGCGGCGGTCGTTGTCGTGAGTTGCGCCGGCGCCCTCGTCGCCCGTCAGCTCTCCGAGGTCCCGGAGAACGCCCTCAAGATGGGCGTCGGGATCATGCTTTCCAGCTTCGGGGTCTTCTGGGTCGGCGAAGGAGCGGGGCTCCACTGGCCGGGCAGTGACGTGTTCCTAATCGCTCTCGTCGCGACGTTCGCCGCAGCGGCCACTCTCCTCATCCAGGCGATGCGCCGCGCGCTCCCACCTGAGCTCGCGTCGAGCTCTCCCTCCGATGTCATCGAGGCGGCACAGGCGTGAGTGTGGTGGGGAAGTGGTTCAAAGCATTCGGGCGTTTCTGGTGGGAATTCCTGATCGGCGACACGCCTGAGCTCTTCGTGGCCGTGCTCGCCGTGATCGGCCTGGCATTCGCCCTTCATCACGAGCGCGTTGCGGGCGCCGTGGTGGTGATCGTCGCAGTTCTTGCATGCCTGGCGCTGTCCACCTGGCGGGGGCGCAAACGGGCGGCCTGAAAATCTTCATCCAATCCTGTCGTCGGCTCCGGAGGGCTGCGGGGTCGACGGTGCACTCGCATGGGCACCCGCACCCGCACCCGCACCCGCATCTGCACTCGGCTGAGGCGCACCCGCCGAAGGAACCGAGCACGGGCGTGTGTATCGACGTCGGCGGGACGAGGGGCGCCCTCCTGCTCCGGTCACCTCCGGAGCGGGAAGGACTCGAGGTCGAGATCCACCCGGTTCACGAGCCGGACACCCACACGCACGTGTGGGTGCTGCCTCGGGCGGCCGGGGCGGCGATCACGTATTCGGCTCTCTTCCCTAGCCTGCCGGCCGGGCACTACCAGTTGCTCGAGCCTGACGGCTCCTGCGGGACGGAGGTTGTCGTCGATGCCGGTCGGGTGAGTACAGCCGATTGGCGGTAGCACTGGCGGGTTGTTGCTCTGTTGAGCGCCGGGGCGTACGGTTCGCCTCATTCACGGACCCCACCTCCCTCAATCGCTCGTCGCAGTGTTGCTCGTCCTTGCAACTGCGCTGGCAATTGAGAGGCACGGTCGCCCGTAGCACCCAACCCGCACATCACCGCTTTCATATGATTTCATGCCTTTACTGCTAGCTTGCGTGGGTGCCCCGGAAGCAGAGGAAAGCGACAGATGTCGGGTCGAGCCTCGCCCGCGTTGTCGCCGAGCTGCCAGCCGGTGAGGTTCGGGAAGGCCAGCGCCAGATGGCCGAAGCCGTCGCAGACGTGCTGGCCGGGAGCGGCCGCCGGCACGTGGCCGTGGCCGCTGGCACTGGCACTGGCAAGTCCCTCGGCTACCTCGTCCCGGCGATCCTTTCGGGCCAGCGTGTCGTGGTCGCCACAGCGACGAAAGCGCTACAGGATCAGCTCGCCACGAAGGACCTGCCGCTTATCTCTCGTGGTCTCGGCCAGCCCGTCACCTGGGCAGTGTTGAAGGGGCGTTCCAACTACCTCTGCCGGCAGCGACTCGTGGAGATGGAACACTTCGGTGAGCAGGAACAACTGGACCTAGGCGGAGTGAAGAAGCCGCGTGCTCGCCGGGGCCGGCCGGCTAGTGCCACGTCGTCTCCGGGCCACCCCTCCGCAGCCGGAGCGCCTCCGGAGACTCCGGGCGAGCAGGTCGTGCGCCTCGTAAGTTGGGCGGCCGAGACCGTGAGCGGGGATCGCGCAGAACTCGACTTCGAGCCGCTACCGGTGGCCTGGTCGAGTGTCAGTGTCTCGGGCGACGAGTGCCCCGGGGCACATCGGTGTCCGTCGGGAGGGGATTGTTTTGCCGAGAAGGCACGCGCACGAGCCGCAAGTGCGCAGGTGGTCGTGGTCAACCACCACCTCCTCGGCGCTCACCTTCGAAGCGATGGCGCCGTCCTGCCGGAGCGCGACGCGCTCGTCGTCGACGAGGCGCACGAGCTCGAGGACATCCTGGCGGCGAGCCTCGGGGTCGATGTGAGCGCCGGCCGGGTGAGGGGGATCGCAGGCGCCGCCCGAGGCGCCCTCACTGCGGCGGGGGCGAAGTCGACGGCCGCCGTGGACGACGTGCTCGACTCGGCTGTGAGTCTCGAGCGGGTGCTGACGGCGACGCCGGAAGCCCGGCTGCCGATCGGACTCGGTCCGGAGCTGGGCGACACTGTGCGGGCGCTCGTCTCTCGGCTGGGGCGACTCGAGTCGGCTCTGCGGTCGAGCTCGGGGACAGGCGGCGGCGGCTCGGCCGCTGCCTCGCCGGAGGCTGCTCAGCGAGCCCTTCGGTCGTTGCTCGCCGTCGAACGGTGCACCGAAGAGTTGGAGCTGTGCCTCACAGCCGAGGAGGACACCGTCGTGTGGGTGGGTGGAGGTGACCGCCGCACGCTGCGCTCGGCGCCGCTCGACATCCGGGAAGAGCTCCAAGAGCACGTGTTCTCCGAGATGCCGGTCGTCCTCACGAGCGCCACGATGGCGCCTGGCCTCGCCGAGCGGCTCGGAGCACCGCCGGCCGATGTGATCGAGCTCGACGTCGGGAGCCCATTCGACTTCGAGAATCACGGTCTCATGTACTGCGCGGTGAAGCTGCCAGATCGCCGCCAGCCCGGCGCCGAAGAGCCTCTTCATGACGAGCTCGAGGCGCTCATCCTGGCGGCCGGTGGCCGGACTCTCGGGCTCTTCACGAGCCGGCGGGCGATGGAGCGTGCTGCGGCAGAGCTGCGGGGCCGGGTGCCGTGGCCGATCCACGTGCAGGGTGACCTGCCGAAGACGGCGCTCGTCGCCGCGTTCACTGAGGAGGAGACGTCGTGCCTTTTCGCGACGATGGGCTTTTGGCAGGGTGTGGATGTGCCCGGGGCGACGTTGTCGCTCGTCGTGATCGACAAGATCCCCTTCCCGCGGCCCGACGACCCGTTGATGGCCGCGCGGCGTGAAGCGGCTGGGGCGCAGGGGTTCCGTCTCGTCGACCTGCCGCGAGCGGCGACCCTGCTCGCGCAGGGCGCGGGCCGGCTGATCCGGTCGGCGACCGATCGTGGCGTCGTTGCCGTCCTCGATCCGAGGCTCGCGACCGCCTCTTACTCGAGTTATCTCGTCAAGTCGCTCCCGAGAATGCGGCGGACGCGGGATCGTGATGAGGCGCTTGCGTTTCTTCACGGGATCCGGGCGGAGGCGTCCCAGGCGTCCTAGGCGTTCGGCCGCCTTGGTTCAGAAGGGGCGCTCCACGACCTTGCGACGGGCGACGTCGACTTCGAAGATGACGTCGTGCGGCTGGCGCCAGGTCGTGGCGACTCCCGGGTCCGCTCCGAGCAGGTCGCGCCGAAGCATGCGGCTGATCATTGCGTGCGAGACGATGAGAGGGCGCTTTGCGCCGGCTGCGCCGATCTGGTGCAAGGCTCGAGCCGCCCGCGCGTCGACGTCCGAGTAACTCTCGCCGCCCGGGAACCGCCACGCGTACTTGTCCTCCTCCCGCCGCTCGAGCTCGCCGGGGAAGGCTTCGTCGACGTCGGACGAGGTCATTCCCGTGATGCGTCCGTGGTCAAGCTCAGCCAGGTCGTCGACCACCACGACCGGCAGCCCGATCTCCTTCGAGCAGACTTCGGCGGTCGCGATGGCGCGGCCGAGAGGGCTCGAGGACAGGCCATCTGGAGTTGGCGACAGAGTCGTCACGAATCGGGCGAGTCGCTGAGCTTGGTCCCACCCCTTTTGAGTAAGCGGCGAATCAAGCCTGCCCTGGCGCCGCCCCTCCCGGTTCCACTCCGTCTCGCCATGGCGCGCCAGGTACACGATTTCGAAATCGAATGCCGGCACCGGCCATTCCTACTCGAGAGGCCGGCCCGCTAGTACCCGAGCCGCTCGATCAGCTCCGGGTGGCGCTGCCAACCCTTCTCGACCTTCACGAACAGTTCAAGATAAGCCCCAGGCGCGAGCTGTTCCCGCACAGCGATTCCGGCCGCCTTCAGGACCGACCCGCCTCGCCCGATCACGATGCCCTTTTGCGAGTCACGCTCCACGAGGATCTCGCAACGGATCCGGGGCCACTCCCACTCGGTCACCCGGCAGGCGATCGAGTGTGGCAGCTCCTCCTCGGCGAAACGGATCAGTTGCTCACGCACGAGCTCGGCCACGAAGAACGCCTCGGGTACGTCAGTGACCATGCCGGGAGGGAAGTACCGCGGGCCCGTCGGCATCCGGCCCACCAGGTACGAGACGAGCTCGGCCACGCCGTCGCCTGAAAGTGCCGATATGGGGAAGTACTCGGCGTCGGGCAGACCCAACGACTCCTGAGCCTTGGCCAGGTGCTCGAGCACCTGGGAGCGGCTCGCACGATCAACCTTGTTCACCGCCACAACCGATCCCCGTGGCAGCTGGTCGGCCACGAAACGGTCCCCCCTCGCAATCGCCGAGTTCGCCTCCACCATGAGTACGCATACGTCGACGTCGTCGAAGGACGCCGACGCGGTCTCATTCAGCCTCTCGCCGAGAGCCGTCTTCGGCTTGTGAAAGCCGGGCGTGTCGACGAAGACGAGCTGCGAGTCCGGCCGGTCGAGCACGCCCCGTATACGCGTGCGGGTGGTGTGGGGGACAGGCGAGGTAATGGCGACCTTCGTCCCGATGATGCGATTGAGGAGCGTCGACTTCCCTGTGTTCGGACGGCCCACGAGAGCGACGAAACCGGACCGGAAGTCGGCCTCTTCGCCCCCCATGCCGGACTCGGACTCGCCCGGCGCTGCGGACCCCTCCGGCGACGCCGGCGACGACACAGACTCAGAGCCGTTCACGGCAACTTCGTTACTGGCGCCGCGGCAGCCTCGTCCACACCGGAGACAAAGCGCAGTTGCTCGCCACCCGACCGCTCCACGCGCACCGCGCCGATCCGCCGCCCGACGACGCGGTCGACGGTGAGCACGTACGGCCCGATCTCCAGCCGTTCCCCACCGGAGGGCACATGTCCGCTCTTCGCAAGCACGAGCCCACCGATCGTGTCCCAGTCATCATCGACGGGGAGGTCGGCCTCCAACAGCTCGTTCACCTCTTCGACGGGCATCTTGCCCGGCACCCGGAACACGCCCTCGCCGAGCGGCTCGATCATGGGCTCGTTGGTGTCGAACTCGTCGACGATCTCACCCACGAGCTCCTCGATCAGGTCCTCCAGGGTGACCACGCCCGCGGTCCCCCCGTACTCGTCGATCACGACGGCGATGTGGAATTTCCCCGTCTGCATCTCGCGCAGCAACGGAGCAACTCGCTTGGTCTCGGGCACATAGTGCGCCACCCGAGCGACAGTCTCGACCCGCCCGTGCTGATCGGCACCCCTTACCGCACGCACCAGGTCCTTAGTGAATGCGATCCCGACGACGTCGTCGATGGTCTCCCGGTAGACCGGGATCCGGCTATAGCCAGCGGTGATCGCCAGCTCGAGCACCTCCTCGACGAGAGAGTCCGCATCGACGGCGACCACGTCGGGCCGGGGCACCATCACCTCGCGCACGACGGTGTCACCGAACTCGATGATCTGATGGATGAGCGTCCGCTCGTCGGTCTCGATCGCCTGGTCCTCGAAGGCGACGTCGGCAAAGGCGAGCAGCTCGGACTCGGTCACGTCGCTCGAGCTGGGCCCAGAGCCCCCTCCTGGCGTGATGACCCGGGCAATCCCGATCAGCAGTCTCGAGATCCAACGCACGGGCGGGAACCCGATGACCGCCGTCACGATCGGCGCCGCGAGCAGAGCCGCCCGATCGGCGTGCCGCACTGCCCACTGTTTGGGAACCGCCTCGGCGAAGACGAAGATGACCGAGACCTCGAACGCCGTGGCCGCTGCCACGCCCCACCCCCCGAAGAGGTGGGCGGCTATGACACCGACCAACGTGGCTGCCACCAGCTGGCACAGCAAGACCATCAAAAGCACAGGCGCCAAGAAACCCTCAGGGTCCTCCACCAACCGCTGCAGTGCCCGCGCACCCCGGTGCCGCCCATCGACGAGCGCCTTCGCCTTCGCACGGGAGGTGCGGGTCAAGCCGGTCTCGGCCAACGCGAGCGAGGCCGAGCAGGCGAGCAGCAGGAAGACCACGGCGAGGATCGCGCCGTCGGTAGCGGTGAACGCGGTCGCTATCACCGGCCCTCCTCCTCCCCGGCGGACGCCGTCACGTGGTGGCGCTCCAATAGCTCGACCTCGAGCGCCTCCATTGCCTCGGCCTCTGCTTCCACCTCGTGATCCATCCCGAGGAGGTGCAAGATCCCATGGACGACGAGCAAGGCGAGCTCGCCGTCATACGAGCCGGCGTGCTCAGGTGCGTTGGCCCACGCAACGTCGGGACAGATCACGATGTCCCCGAGCATGAGCGGAGCACCGTCGTCGTCACCCGAAAACGGGTCACGCCCGGGCCCTGTGATGTCGGGACCAGGCGGCGGAGCCGCGGGCATGCCGAGCTCGTCCTCGATCGGGAAGGACAACACGTCGGTCGGTCCGGACTTGTGCAAGAAACGCTCGTTCAACGACGCGATCGTCCCGGAATCAACGAACAGGATGTTGAGCTCGACCGACCCGCCAATCCCCCGATCCGCGAGGACCCGCTCCGCCAGGGCGCCCCAACGACCCGGGTCAACTGGTCGGTCGGACTGCTCGTCAGCGACGAAGACCTGGATTGGCATGGCCCGGGGCCTCAGCAGAACCGATTCCGGCTTGGCGAGCGGCAAAGCGGTCATAGGCCGAGACGATGTCCCGCACGATGCGGTGCCGGACGACGTCGGCATGGCCGAGGCGGATGAAGGCGATCCCCTCGATCCCGCCGAGAACGTCCTCCAGCCCGACGAGCCCGGATCTCCCGGCCGGGATGTCGATCTGGGTGACGTCGCCGGTGACGACGACCTTTGTCCCGAACCCGACGCGCGTGAGGAACATCTTCATCTGCTCCGGCGTCGTGTTCTGCGCCTCGTCGAGGATCACGAAGCTCGAGTTGATAGTCCGGCCACGCATATAGGCGAGCGGTGCGACCTCGATGGCGCCACGCTCCATCAGTCGCTGGGTCCCTTCGGGCTCGAGCATGTCGTAGAGCGCGTCGTAGAGGGGGCGCAGGTACGGATCGACCTTCGCCATCATGTCGCCCGGCAAGAAACCCAGCCTCTCCCCAGCCTCAACCGCCGGCCGCGTCAAGATGATCCTCGTCACTTCCTTGGCCTGGAGCGCCTGCACGGCAAGGGCGACGGCGAGGTACGACTTACCGGTCCCTGCCGGGCCGATACCGAAGGTGAGAACGTTGCTGGAGATGGCGTCTGCGTAGCGTTTCTGGCCGGCTGTCTTCGGGTGAACCCGGCGACCCCGAGCCGAGCGTGCGACCTCGGCCGAGAGGACCTCCGACGGCCGGAGATCCTCCTTCACCATCTCGATCGAGCGTCCGAGGTTGGCCTGATCGATGCCGTGGCCGCGCTCGAGGAGCTGCACGAGCTCCTCGAAGAGCTTGCCGACGCGCTCCGAGTCAGGACCCTGCACCGTGATCTCGTTACCGCGAACGTGGATTCGGGTGCCTTCGAACGAATCCTCGACGACCCTCAGCAGCTCGTCTTGCTGACCGAGCAGGCCGATCATGAGGTGATTGCCGGGAACGAGGATCTTTACCTGGGTGTCGGGCACGTCTATCACTCGCAGGCTACCGGTTGTTGCCGGTAGCAGTCGTCAACCAGGGGGCCACCCCATGAGCCGACCGCCGATGACGTGCAGGTGGAGATGGGGGACTGAGTTGCCGGAGTCCTCGCCAACGTTGAAGACGAGCCGGTAGCCCTGCTCGAGGCCCTCGAGCTCGGCGACCTGCTGAGCGGTGTGGAACATCTCGGCCAGCACGTCTCCGTGCGACAAGTCGAGGGCCGCCGCATCGGTGATGTGGTGGCGAGGGATGACGAGGACGTGAGTTGGCGCGCGGGGGATGAGGTCACGGAATGCGTAAGTCTGCTCGGTCGAGAGCACCTCGTCTGACGGGATCTCGCCGGCGAGGATCCGACAGAACAGGCAGTCGGCTACTTCGGGTGTCGACATCTCGCTCACTCAGCGTCCGCTCAGGCCTCGGCCCTGGTCGGCATGGGGTAGAGGTGCTCGAGGCTGCCCGGCGCGATGCGGGCCTGCTGGACGAAGGCCACGACGTCACTTTCCTGCAGGCGGATCACACGCCCGAACTTGTACGCCGCGAGGTCGCCCTCGTCGATCATGCGATACAGCGTGCGCGTGTTGACGCCCAGGTAGTGGGCAACCTCGGCGGTGCTCATCCACCGTATTGGGTCCGGCATGCGAGGTACCTTAACACCGTCTCTTGATGTTTCAAGTGATTTTGCTCATCTCTGGCTGGTCGATCCTGCAAGCGACCTCGTTGGCTAGGCGCCGACCGGGGAGGGTGAGAGCCACCCGACCTTGGCCGATTGGCTCGACGAGGCCGTCGAGGGCGGGGTCGGATCGGACCGGCAGGCTCGCGGCCGGCACTCCTCGCCTCGTCCGCAACGACAGCTCGAGCGCCTCAGTCCTTCGCTCGGCCTCAGTGAGCGTCTCGCTCGCAGCGACCGGCGAGGTGCCGCTTGCGACAGCGGCGATGTAGCGCTCGGGTGTGCGCAGGTTCCACGAGCGATGGCCGCTTCTGTGCCCGTGAGCTGCCGCTCCGATCGCGAGGTAGTCGCCTTGTGCCCAGTAGTTCTGGTTGTGGCGCGACTCGTGTCCCGGGAGCGCCCAGTTCGAGAGCTCGTACCACTCGAGCCCATGGGCGCTGAGTACGCGGTCTGCCACGTCGTAGCGAGCCGCCTGAACGTCGTCGTCGGGGTACCTCGCCGGATCGCGCCAAAGCGGAGTCCCTCGTTCCACCGTCAGCGCGTAGGCGCTCACATGCGACGGGCTCGGCTCGAGATCGAGCACGCCTTCGAGCGTCGCGAGCCAGCTCTTGTCTGTCTCGCCGCATCCACCGAAGATGAGGTCGACGCTGTACGACGAGATGCCGGCCACCCCGATCGCGGCGGCGGCCGACACGACGGCGGCCGGGTCGTGAGCCCGGCCGAGACCGCGGAGGACCGTCTCGTCGAGCGACTGCACGCCGAGGGAGATCCTCGTCGCTCCGGCGGCCGCCGCTGCGGCGGCCCAGCGAGGCGTGACATCTTCCGGGTTCGCTTCGATGGTCACCTCGGCGCCGGGGACGCGGTCGATGGCTGCGAGGAGGCGCTGCAGGTCGCCGATCTCGAGTTGCGACGGCGTACCGCCGCCGAGGTAGACCGTCGCCGCGGTCGTTGCGTCCGGCCACGGGTCGAGGCTGTCGGCGAGGAGGCCCTCGCCGTGCTGCACGGCTCGCACGTGACCTATGCACGCATCGACGTAGGCGGATCTGAGCTCGTGACGGTCGGTCCAGGTCGCGAACGCGCAGTAGTCACAGCGGCTGACACAGAACGGGATGTGCACGTAGGCGCCGACCGCGACTGGCGCCGGCATTGCTCGCTCGGGAGAAGGCCGAGTCAGGAGACCCCGCTCGCGGCGGCGCTGTGCAGCAGGAGTCCCAGTTCGTCGAAGCGGGAGATGAGGGCGTCGACGTTTCTTCCGAACATAGATGCCATCACCCGCAGATCGTCCTCGCGGATCGTGAGCACCTTGCCGTTGAAGTCTTGGCGCTGCACTTGGACCGACGCGAGGAAGTGCCGCAGCAGGTCCCTCTCGGGACCGCGCGCCTCGTTCAGGCGGACGAGGTCGATCGTGATCTTGCGGTTCCCGTGCTCGCCGTTGCTCGAGCCTCTCGATCCGGTCTGGGATGCCCTCGTCAGGGGATTGGACGCGTCGGTCGGCAGGAGCTGGTCGACCGGAACGTCGTAGATCTGGGCGAGGCGCTGCAGGCGGGGCACGGAGATAGTGCGCTCACCACGTTCGTAGGCGCCGAGAACGGACGCTTTGAACTCCTCGCCGGAGGCTTTCTCGACCGCTTGGAGAGAGAGTCGTTTCTGTCGCCGGACCGAACGCAGGCGGGTCCCGACGGCCTGGGCGTAACGCGCTGCCGCTTCCTCGTCTACGGACTCGATATGTGCCATCTAGGAGCGCTCCGTATCGTCTGTCCCGTTGTCCGCAGAACTCCCTCGTCCGAGGCGAACGCCTTCGGCGCCGCTGAGGGAGGACTTGGGACCGGAGTGTGGGGGCTGGGGCAGGTTCACTGTGAGTGATTTACGCCTCCTATTACACCACGTTTCGCGGCCGGATTCACACGCAGCGTGGTGAAGCGTTCCCCCAGCGTGCTCGTTGGTGCTGGTCAGTCGCTCCTGTGCCCGTTCCGGCGCAGCTCAAACGGGTCGGTCGCCGTCGCCTCAACGCGCCGTCGACGCGCCGATTCGCATAGCACCGAGGATGGCGGCCGCCGCGACCGCAGCGGTCTCCACCCTGAGCACGTGGGCACCAAGGCTCACCTGTCGGGCTCCGCTTTGTTGCACGAGATCCAGCTCTCCGTTCGACCAGCCCCCCTCGGGGCCGATCAAGACGACGGGACTGGTGAGAGAGGGAGCACCGCCGCCTGGTTCGCCGATGCACACGGAACCGGCCGGGTAGGCCCCGAGCACGGAGGCGAGCTCGTGTGGCTCGGTAACTTCGGGGAGCCGCACGCGCCGTGATTGCATCGAGGCCTCCCTCGCGATGCGTTGCAGCCGGAGTACTCGAGGCTGACCGGGTTCGTCGTCGGGACGCACGATCGTCCGCTCGCACACGAGCGGCACGATGACGTCGGTGCCGAGCTCGGTCAGCTTCGCGACCGCCCAGTCGGTCCGGTCGCCCTTCACGAGGGAGAAGGCGAGCACGAGTCGCACCGTGGGCGGGGCCTCGTTCATGATGGGTCCATCAGGCTCGAGCCGCACCTCGTGCGAGGAGCTCCGGTGGCGGCCGCGCCCGCCACCGGCACCGCCACCGGCGCTCCCGACCACTCGGCAGGCCCTCCACCCACCGCTGCCGTCGCTCGCGATCACCACCTCGCCGTCCCGTGCTCGCCTGACTGTCCCGAGGTGGTGGGCGTCTTCGCCCGACAGCTCTGGAGAATCGAGGTTCTCGACGTAGGCGAGCGCTGTCGCCGAACGGAGCAGCGACGCGCTCGTGCTCGGTCCCCGCAGGTCGCTCAGCGGAAGCTCGAGCGCAGGCGGGACATGAAGCCGCCCTCTGGCGGGCCTACAGTCTCGCCACGAAGTTCGGCCAGCTGGCGGAGCAGCTCGTCTTCTTCTGTCGACAACCTCGTCGGCGTCTCGACGACGATCGTCACGAGCAGGTCGCCGCGGTGGCGGCTCCTCAAGCGGGGCACGCCCTGGCCCGCCATGCGCAGCACGGCCCCGGACTGGGCTCCGGCCGGCACGTGCAGCTCGACCGGGCCCTCGAGCGATGGGACCTCCATCGTGGTCCCGAGAGCCGCCTGCGCGAACGAGACCGTCACGGAAGTGAGCAAGTCTGTCCCGGAGCGCTCGAGATTCGCCTCGTGCGCCACTCGGAGGTGGACGTACAGGTCGCCGGGTATACCGCCCCGCACCGCTGCGGGCCCGGCGCCCGAGACGCGCAAAGTCGCCCCGTTGTCGACGCCCGCTGGCACCTCGACGGTGAGCGAGCGCGAAGTGGTCCGCCGCCCTTCGCCCCTGCAATCGACGCAAGGGCTCGCGATGATCTCGCCGAGCCCATGGCAGCGCGTGCACGGCGACGCCGTCACCATCTGGCCGAGAAACGACTGGCGCACCCTTTGAACTTGGCCAGAACCCCGGCACTCGGTGCACGTCGTCGGCGAGGTTCCCGGCCGAGCGCCGGTTCCCTCGCATGTGTCGCACGGCACGGGAAGGTTGACGGTGATCTCACGCTCGCAGCCGAAGGCCGCCTCGTAGAGCGACAGGTTGACGGACATCTCGGCGTCCTGGCCCCGCCTCGTACCGGGCCTCGCGTTCCCGGCTGCCTGCCCGCCGAAGAACGTCCCGAAGATGTCCCCGAGGTTGACCCCGAAGCCGAAGGGGTCCGCAGGGTTCCCGCCGCCTGATCCCGAGCCGCGCACTGCGTCGGGACCGAACATGTCGTAACGCTGGCGCCGTTCGGGGTCGCGCAGGGTCTCGTAGGCGATCGTGACCTGCTTGAAGCGCTCTTCTGCTGCTGTGTCGCCGCCGTTCGCGTCCGGGTGCAGCTCGCGTGCGAGCTGGCGGTAGGCGCGCTTCAGCTCGTCGTCGCTCGCGGTGCGACTTACGCCGAGCAGCTCGTAGTAATCGGTTGCCACACTCATCTGCTTCGCTTCAATCTTGCTGGAGCTCACGCGACAGCCGGCGTCCTACGACGGCGACGGCGGCGAGCGCCTGCGGGTAATCCATTCGCGTTGGCCCGAGGATACCGATTGTCCCAGCCGCTTCGCCCTCGCCGCCGAACGGCGCGACGACGAGCGAGCACTCTGCCAGTGGCTCGAGGCCGTGCTCGGAGCCGATCGAGACGCTCTGGCCCTTTGTGAGCACGTCGTGGAGGAGCGATACGACCACGAAGGACTGCTCGAGAATCGAGAGGACCGCTCTCACCTGTTCGACCGCTTCGAAGTGTTCGATCATCCTGGCGGCTCCAACGACGAAGACCTGGTCGGCGGAGGTCTTCGGAGATCGCGGCATGTCGAGCGCCTGGCGGGCGAGCTCGACGAGCGCGTCGATCTCGGGGCGGGTGCTCGACATGCCCGACGGGGCGGACCCGGGCGTCCCCCTGTCGTGCGCCAGCTGATCGGGCGACCTGCCGGCGAAGTGCTGGTCTATGAAGTTGCTCGCTGCCCGCAGGTCCTCGTCGGCGACGTCTTCGGAGATGGCGATCGTCTCACGCTCGATCGTCCCGTTCGAGAGTACGAGGACAACAAGCGCTGTGTGCGGCGAGAGCCGGGTGAGGATGGCCGACCGGACGACCAGGCTCTCGTGTGCCGGCGGGATGACGATGGCGGCGGTGTCGGTCAGCTGCGCGAGCAGGCGGCTCGTATCGGCCAGCATGCGCTCGAGCTCACCGTGGGCCCGCGAGAAGAACTCCTGTACCTGCTCTTGCTGGGCGGCCCCGAGCGGGAGCGGCGGTGCGAGGTGATCTACGAAGAAACGGTATCCCTTGTCCGTCGGCACCCTCCCCGCGCTCGTGTGGGGATGGGTTAGGTAGCCGTCTCGCTCGAGAGCCGCCATGTCGGCACGCACGGTGGCCGGCGAGACGTCGATCGACGGGTCCCGCGCGACCTGTGCAGAGCCGACAGGGAGCGACGTCTCGACATGTTCTGAGACGACGGTCTTCAAGATCGCAGCCTTGCGGTCGTCGAGGTCAGACGCGATCCGCCCGTCCGGATCGGTCATCTGATCACCTGGCTCTGTCACGGCCTACCTATTTTACCTGTTCATCGTGTGCAGGTCTTCGCTTAGCGCGCGGACAGGCGGCGCCCCGGAGAGCGCCGCCTGTGAGCGTGGCCATGGGGATCGTGGTGATCGCCCGATCAGGAGGCGACGATGCCCTCCATTCCGGTCCCGCCGAGACCGGTGACTGAGCCGAGCGAGGTGAGCGAACCGTCACCGTTGACCGCGAATTCGTCAATCGTTCCCGCACCGCCGTTCTGGGAGTAGAGGTAAGACCCACCCGCTGAGGTTGCGAGGTCGATCGGACCTCCGTCCGTCGACGCTGCGATCCCGCTGTTGGCCGAGACGAGCGAGAGATGGCCGAGGGCGTTCTCGGTGAAAACGCTCAAGTTCGCACTACCGGCGTTTGCGCCGTAGAAGTAGCTCCCGGCCGCCGTCACCCAGCAGAGCGCCGCTTGTCCGTCGGGCGCCGAGGAGCCGTAGGTGAGCGAGCCGTCGCTGTCGACGGCGTACGACGACAGGTTGCTCGAGGCGGCCTCGGCGACGATGAGCCGGCCGTGCGGGTCGAACACGACGCCGAAGGGGACTCCCGTGGCGGAGGAGTTCACGACCGGTGCGGCGCCCAGCTGACCTGAGCGAGCGACGGAGAAGACGTCGATGTCGCTGCCGTTGGCCTTCGTGGTCACAACGAGCTGGCTGCCGTTAGGGGTGAAGGCCACCTGCCCAGGCGTGTTGAGGAACTGCGGCGCGGCGCCTGGGCTGAGGCCAAGGTTGCGCGACGAGCCGGCGACCGGGTGGAGATGGCTGTTCCCAAGGCGAAAGCCCGTCACGGCGCCAGTGCCGCCCGCGTCGAGGACCTCTAGCAAGCGGCCATGGACGGCAACGCTGACGGGGATCTCGCCGGCCGCGAGGATGCGTCGGTTCGCCAAGCGGTCTCCGCTCACTTGGAACGTCGTGATCGTGTCGCTGCCGGCATTGACGGCGATGAGGAGCGACCCCGCGGTGTCGTAGGTGAGGGAGCCCTGTGACGCGAGCTTGTCGACGACGGCTCCCGTCAGTGCGATGCCGAGACCGCCGGTCGAGTAGGCGTGCGCGAGGTTGAGCGTTCCGTTGCCCGCGCGGGAGTAGGCGAGGATCTGGTTGCCGCTTGTGCCATTCGTCTGAACAAAGACTGCGTCCGAGATGCCGCTTCGCACCGTNNGCGAGGACCTGAGGATCTTCATCGTGAGGTTTCTCCTTCAGATATAGGGGCTCTTCGTGTCCACGTCTTTGCGTGGGTGCTTCCCTCAGCAGTCACCGCGACGCTGCGGGCGTTACAGCCCGTCTGTCGCGTACGCTCGCAGACCGTGAGCGATTCGGAGTTGGTCGAGCGGTTGCGAGCGGGCGACGAGCACGCCTTCGCCGAGCTCGTCTCGACCTATCAGCAGCCGCTCGTCCGCTTGGCGCTCACCTTCGTCCCGTCCCGCGCGGTGGCCGAGGAGGTCGTGCAGGAGACGTTCATCGGAGTGATCCGCGGGATCGGGCGCTTCGAGGGCCGGTCGTCGCTCAAGACTTGGATCTACAGGATCCTCGTGAACCGGGCGCGTACGACCGGGGCGCGTGAGCCGCGGCACGTGAGTTTGGGCGAGGATCGAGATGGCCTTGCCGGTCGTTTCTCTGCGGATGGGGCTTGGACCGACCCGCCTTCAGCGTGGCCCGACGACGTCGACGACAGGCTCTCTGCCCCTCAAGTCGCACGGCGTGTGATCGTAGCGATCGACGACTTACCCGGCTTGCAGCGGCAGGTCGTAACGTTGCGGGACGTCGAGGGACTGAGCAGTGCGGAGGTCTGTGAGCTGCTCGAGATCTCTGAAGGGAACCAGCGCGTCCTGCTACACCGTGCGAGGACGAAGCTGCGCGCGATGTTCGAGGACGAGCTCGCGGTAGAGAGGCGATCATGAAGGTGCTCAAGTGGTGGAGTCGGGAGTTGGCGTGCCGCGAGGCGGTCGCGCTCTTCAGCGACTACATCGAGGGAGCCCTGCCGCCGCGGCGCAAGGCGGCCGTCGAGCGCCACCTGCAGGCATGCGCTGACTGCGGGCGATACCTCGACCAGATGCGAGCGACGATCCGGGTGCTCGGCCACCTGGAGCCAGATGACGTTCCCGCGCCTGCGATGGACGAGCTCTTGGAAGTGTTCCGGCGGTTCCACGCCGAGGAGGAAGGCGGCTCGGGCTAGTCGTCCTCGAGGCGGAGCGCCGAGATGAACGCTTCCTGGGGAACCTCGACGCGCCCGATGTTCTTCATGCGCTTCTTGCCCTCCTTCTGTTTCTCGAGGAGCTTGCGCTTGCG
>PLDN01000127.1 GCA_003136185.1 Acidimicrobiaceae bacterium
CGCCGGCCTGCTTGAGGTTGCCTTTGGTTTGGTCGGCCTTGCCGCGGGCCTCCAGGTCGTGATCGCCGGTGACCTCACCGGTCTTCTCTTTGACCTTGCCAGTGAGTTCCTGGGCCTTGTTCTTCGATTTGTCGGTAGCGCTCATGGCGTCCTTCTCTGCGGGTTTATGGGGTGGATTGGGGCGTTGGGCGCGGGATGCCTGTTCGGCTGGCTCGCGCTGGTGCTTTGGCGGCACCGGAGTGGATCTCGATTTGGCCACAGCGCTGAGCCGGACCGCCTCATGCGGGCCTGGCCCGCACCGCGTCTCACCGGACCGGTACTGCCATTGTCATCGGCCGGCTATCAGTACCAATGGCTGCGGCCGGCGAGCTGGTGGCCGGCATGTCCGGTGATGGCCAGCACGGCGCCAATCACAATGGCAATGACGCCGAGCATCCAGATGAATGGCATAGCGGCGACGAAGCCGATGACCAGCAAGACGATCCCGAGAAGAATCATGGTGTCCTCCTTTCTGGTGAAGCGGTTCGATTGGGGAGAGTTAAGGGCGTAGGCCCAGCTGAGCGCTTGCAGCCGAGCACGGCTGCTGTCTGCTCGGCGTCCGCATGACACTCAATGAGTAACTACCGTTCCGGAGCCCGGTCGGCGCCTGTTGACTGGTCGAGATCGCCCGATGCGGGCGCGGCGACGACTTGCTCCCGATGAGGCCGGCGCTCGAACAGGCGACCGCGGCGAGCGCGATCGTCGGGCACGAGATTGCGGTCGTCGAGAGGCGAACCATTGATCCGCGGGTCGGCCGACGCGAACGCGCGGGCGGACTCGCGCTGGTCGCTGACGAGGCTGTCGCGATCCTGGCTGACAGCGGCCGTGTCCCGGCGCGACTGCCTGAGGTCGCTGCGTGCCGCGCCGCCGCGGCGTGAAGTACGACGGGCAGCGGTGAGCACCAAGCTCAGCCCGAACACACCGACCGCCCCGACCACGATGCCGAAGAGAAACAGAGTGCCCGTGGAGCCGGTCACGTGGTGGCCCAACACCGAAAACGTTTGGGTCAACGCGTGCCCGTGGCCGAAGTTGCTGAACACACCGGCCGCGGCGACGACCACGGCCACCACCAGGATGAGCAAGCCGAGAACGACGATCATGAAAGCCTCCCGAACTGTAGCTAGACGCTGTAGACCTACAGTTAACGCCATATCTCTGGTAGTGTCAACACCGTAGATCTACATGAGGCAAATTGCGATGAACCCACCACCATCAGCTCCCGTCGATGACGCAGCCGTAAGCAACAAAGTCACCCGAGAGGTCGTGCTGGCCACCGCGCTCGCGCTCATCGACCTTGAGGGGGTCGACCGCCTGTCCATGCGCCGTCTCGCCGCTGCCCTCGGCCGCGACCCGATGATCCTTTACCGGCACGCAGCCAACAAAGCCGCGCTGCTCGATGGCGTCGCCGAGACCGTGCTCGTTCAACTGAAGGTCGACCCCACCGACCCGGATTGGGCCGGCCAACTGCGCATGGTCGCCCGCGACTACCGTCGCCTGGCGCTTGCCCATCCCAACGTCGTGCCGCTCCTAGTCACCCGACCTTTGGCCACGCCACTCGGACTTCGCCCACCGGGCACCCTGCGCCCGCTTGAAGACGTCCTCAAACTTCTCACCGACGCAGGGTTTAGCGGACCCGACGCCCTGCACATCTACCGCGCCGTATTCGGGTTCCTGTACGGCCATGTCCTCAACGAGCTGCAGGAACTAATCGAACGCCCCGACGAGGTCAGCGACCTGCTGCGACTAGGACTGCATCGGCTACCGATCGCCGAGTTTCCGCTCCTACGGAGCCTCGCCCCGACGCTGGCCGCCTATGACGGCGCGGCGGAACTCGAACGTGGCCTCGACATCCTGCTCGCCGGACTCACAGCCACTCTGACCGCGCCGAGCGCGGCGCACCCACCTGGGCACGCGGCCGATCCAGCCAAGCGACCACGCCGGCCGCAATCGCCCAGGCGCTCTGATTCCCGCTAGACACCTCCGGTTGCAAAGAGCGCTATAGCCGCGGCGGCCATCAGAAGCGCCGTTATCCATCCGAGAATCTTTGCTGCTCGCCCGTTCACGTACTCGCCCATGATCGTCCGGTTCGAGGAGACGAGCATGGTGACGATGATGAACGGTGCGGCTGCCACGCCGTTGACGACAGCTACAAAGACCAACAGCTTGATCGGATTCACTGACAACAGGCTGAGCACCATCCCTCCCACGGTGCCGACTGCGCACAGTCCATAGAAAACAGGTGCACGACGTGGCGAATTGGAAAAGCCCGTTCGCTTGCCGAGAAGCCCGGCCATCCCCGCCGACCCAGCTCCGGCGAGCACCGGAATCGCCAACATGCCCGAGCCGATGAATCCAAGGGCAAAGATGATGCTGGCAAAGCGACCGGCGACGGGTCGAAGGGCTTGGGCCACCTGCTCCGGCGAGGAGATGGTGAGGTGGTGGCCGGATTTCGGGGTAAGCGTGACAGCTGTCGAAACGATGATCGCGAACATGACGACATTGGAGAAGGCCATGCCGGTGAACACGTCGAAGCGGCTCCTCGACTGCTTTCCCTCCGCGTCGATCCGAGAGCGACGGCGCAATGGCAGCGGGCGGGCTCCTCCAGTGTCTTCTTCGCGCATGTCTTCGAGGCGGTGCATGCTCTGCCAAAAGAAGAGGTACGGGGAAATTGTCGTGCCCAGAACACCGACGAGGAGCGCAACGTAGGTCCGGCTGAAACGAATGTGGGGCACGATCGTATTGAAGAAGACTGTGCCCCAGGGAATCTTGACGAGGAACAGCACCACCACATAAGCAAGAAGCGCGGCGCACAGCACTTTGAACACGCGAGCAATCGTGGCGAATGAGCCACTGACGAGCAGGATCATGATAGTAGCTCCTGCCAGGACCGCCCAGACAGTCGCTGGTCCGGCATGGAGGAGGTGCATGCCTGCACCAACAGCAACAAGATCAGCCGCGATGTTGAGCGCATTGGCAATGATGAGCACCCCGATGAGTACGCCGATGACACCGCGCCACGCGCGGCCGAATCTCACGACCATGAGCTCGCCGAGCCCTTTGCCGGTCGCGAGCGCCGTCCGATCGCAGATCTCTTGCACGGCAGCCATCAGGGGGAAGGTGATGAGCGCCACCCAAAGCATCCCAAAGCCAAATTGGGCGCCGGACTGCGCATACGTGGCGATGCCGGAGGGATCGTCGTCCGAAGCTCCCGTGACCAGGCCCGGCCCGAGCGCGCGTAGATAGGCTCGCCAAACTGGCGGTCCGGAAGGGACGATGTCAATGTTGCGCCCGTCGACGGGAGCAACTTCGGGGGCTGGGCGCACAGACGAGGCTGCTCCAGCATCCGGGTGCTCTGTGTCCTCAGGGAGCGAGTCATCTCCAGTCGTCACTGGACCTCCCGCTCGACGCGGAGTAGGAACGACAATCTAGCCGACCTCCACCTCGGGAGTGGGGTTCAACCGCAGGGTCGGCCACAGAAAGAAGCTGACACGATCGAAGACGTCACCGTGACAGCGCTTGCGATGGATTCCGACTTCGTTAGCGGAAAACCCTCGGGGTCATGACACGAGCAGACGTTGTACTCGGGGTTATGGATCGGTATTCGGACTTGAGCCCTCCGGCACGTTGGACCTGGAACCGTCGGCCGGTCCGATCGCAGCAGGACGAGGGGTGCTCGAGGTCGATGCGTACAAGACCGGAGCAACCGTCAAAGAGCTGGCACTCCGTCACCCGCGCTGATTTTGAAGGCGGTTCGCGCTTGACCGCTTAGGTCGGTTTGCGGCCGAGGTGCCAGAATGTGCCTTCTACCTGCTCAAACGTTGTGCTATCGACAACGGAGTGGACCTTGTAGGACGTTACTCCAACCCCCCTTACACCCCTGGTGACCTGCGGGAACTCACGGAGATGATCCCGGACGGCATGGTCAACCGGGCCACAGGGGTGGCGCCAAGGCAGCGTCAGCACCGCCTTCGACCGCAGGAACTCGAGCANNATCCCTCGCGGCGACCGGCCACCGGCTGGGTGTTGACCCCGGGACCGTCAGTCGAGCGCTGCAGAAGGCAGGTATGTCGCTGCGGGACTGTCACGGCCGGGAGCGCTGATAGTACGTCCTGGGCTAGAGACCGCTGGAGCGCCGCGACAGATCGCCGATTATCCAGAGTCGCTTTTGGGTTGTCATCGACGTAACCGACGAGAGCTTTCTGGTGCGTGGATGACTCGTTCTCTCGAGTGGTGTCACT
>PLDN01000072.1 GCA_003136185.1 Acidimicrobiaceae bacterium
TCATGCTGGGAGTCCTGGATTCTGCGACGGATGCCCGCGAGCCATCGCGCCTGACTGTCGCTACTGATTTGCTACTCAACCGAGGTCGACCCACAGGTGGTCATCCGACGGAGTAACCCACAGCACGTGGACGCTTCGGCGGTCGGAATCCGAGGCTCGCGTAGCCCTTGGCGCGCTCGTCGTACATCCGGGCGAGAACTGGGACCTGCGCGTCGACGTAGTCGTGCACGACAACTCTCGTCTTGCCAGTCGTCGGACGCAAGATCCGACCGACGTACTGGACGATGCTGCCCTTGAACTTGATGGGGAAGACAAGGAAGACGGTGTCCAGGGCAGGACAGTCGAAGCCCTCACCGAGGAGGCTCGCCGTCGCGACAAGCACAGCGCTGGCGAGCGCCGGCTGAGCGAGTTGATCGATGACCACCTTTCTAGCCTTCTTACCCATCCCGCCACGTAGGACAAGAGGAGCGAGGCCTCGCCTCACCAGCTCCTCGACGATCGACTCCAAGTGCTCGGTCCAGCGGGTGAGCACGAGACTGTTCCGTCCCTGCGCGGCCGCGGCCGCAATGTCGTCGCAGATCGAGCTCGTCCTCGCACTATCTCCGACCAGCATCCGGAAAGTCTCCTGGATGTGCTCGCCAGGTCCTGACGTGTGCATGGTCTCATGCAGGACCAGTTCCCGCTGGAGCAGCTGAGCGCCCAATGGTTCTGGCATTCGGTGCCTGATCGGCCCGCAATACATCGCCATCATTGCCTGAAGGCCGTCGCGCCGGTACGGAGTGGCGGTAAGTCCGAGCCATCGCTTCGCCGGGATCTGGCGAACAGCGCGCTCGAACGTGATCGCCGGAACGTGATGGCATTCGTCGACGATCACGAACCCGTACCGCTCGGTCACCCCCTCCAGGTCGTCTCTCCCAGCGAGACTTTGAGCCATGGCCAGATCCACGATTCCGCTCGCTCGCCGGTTGGTCGAGACATGGCCAAGTTGCTTCTTTCCGAGACCGACGTGCGTTGCCAACCGTTCGCGCCACTGCTCGACCAGAGGTTGCCGGTCGACGATGACAAGCGTCGGCACTCGGTGTCGTGCGATAAGTGCGCACGCGACCACCGTCTTTCCGCTCCCCGGCGGCCCGACCAGCACACCGAGGTCCTCGACCGCGAGAGCGTCTGCGGCGGCCTGCTGCTCAACCCGAAGATTCGCCCTCAGCTCGTAATCGACGATGTCTGTCGCCGGGTATGTATCAGTGATATCAAGCCGGCTCCCGGCTTCGCCCACGATCGCGGAGGCTTGCTGGCGAAGCCCCCGGGGTAACAAGAGCTGATCCATTGTTTCGTGGTAACAGCGGATAAACCGTGGCGTCTGTCCGGTCCAACGGCGGCTTCGCTCCTTCTCGTAGAACTCGGGATTGTGCAATGACGCGGCATGTTTCAGCGCAGCGAGCATGTCCGGTGGCAGCCCGATGCGGTCCACGCTCAGCATGGCTGCGGCCGAGGCCCGTATCACCGCGGGCGTCGCGGGAGATGCAGAACTCCGACTCGAGCGACGGTACGTCGGCCGCCCTGGGCCCACAGCTACCTCGCCGAGACTTTCGGCCATCGCCACAGTGGCGGCCCGGCTGAGAGGCTCGACCGAGGCCAAGAACTCCCACTGGTCCCCGTAGGGCTCCAGCGTGGATGGATCGAGGAAGACAGTCGTCCTCCTCTTTCGGCATTCGCCCTGCAGTGGGAGCGCTATCAGGTTCCCAAAGCCCTGTCGCGGCAGGAAGTCCTGCGTCGGGAACAGGCGGTCGTAGGACACAAGGTCGAGCTCGACGCGAGCCGTCATGGCTTCACGCACGAGATAGGCCCCGATTCGCCGCGCCGATCCGGCGGGCACGCTGTCACGGAAGAAGACCCATACGTGTCCGCCGTCACCCGATCGCGACCGCTCAAGGACTGCCGGTATACCGGCTGCTCTCGCCGCATCCAGGTAAGCAAAAGCGTCGAGGATCCATCCGGATCCGTCGAAGTCGCACGCCAGAAGGAAACACGTGTCATCCGGCAACAACGGATACAGGCCGACGCTGCTCCTCCCCGCCAGATGATCGGTGAGCACTTCGTCGGTGAGAGGCAGCAACTCGCGATTCGGCCGGCGGCTGTTCGCCCACCCGCCTCTGACTGCCGGGCCCCAGCCTGACTTGCCAGTCCGCGTGTTCTCCCATCGCAGCGCATGCAGGTCATCCCGCCCTCGGAACAATGACCGGAACAGCTCCACCTTGTGATGAGGCGTAGAGGCTTGGGTGACGCCGAGCGCCGAGATCGGCCCTCCTTCGCCGAACAGAGTCGGCTCCCAGGTGGGAGTCGGAGCGGCACGACTCTCGTGGTCGAGGCCGATGAGGCCGCGTAGCCGCCGATTCTCTGCCTCGAGCTCCGCGACCCGTCGTGCAAGCTCGTTGGCGCCGGCTTGCTCGTCTGTCATGACCCCATCTTGGCTGGTCTCCGTGACAGCGACGTGCCGCGGCCGAGCAGCAATCGTCGTTGGTATGGCCGGCACCGCAGACCTCGTATTCAATAGCGGAGCGGGCGCTCGCCTTCGAGGTCCCTTCGTTCTCGCTCATTATTGAGCGGTTCTGCAGTGGTATATAGCGAGAGCGTTACATCGTCGAAGCCAGGTCCCTCGCATCGGCGCAGAGTTGCTCGAATAGCCTGTGTTCACGGTGCGAGGTCTGGTCGTCCAACAAGGCCAGCTCCTGACCCGTGCAGTCGGCGAGGAAGGCAAAGCGCTGACGAACCTGGCTGCAGATGTTGGCGGCATTAGCCTCCCTCCGCTGCGGTACCAAGCCCGCGATGTCCTCCCAGCGGTAGTTCCTGGGAATCACGGCACCGAGGAACTGTTGCGGTATGTAGAGCGGTTGGCGCCGTTGATCTGTCCACGCCTTCAGGACGGCTATCTGCCGCACGAGCTCCGCGTTGAACGGCCTCTCCGACCAGAGGAAGAGGTCGTAGACGTCCTTGGCTGATCCGCCGCGGCGCCGGTTGCAGGCCATGATCTTCTCGCCGATCATCTCGTACGGGTCGAGGCCGTGAAGGCGAGGCGGCGCGAACTCGACACGGGCGAAGTACGTCTGCGGCTGCAGTTCGAGGTCGACTGGATCAAGGATTGGCGTCAGCCGGTAACTGATCTGCAGTTCGAAGTTCCCGGCTCCGTTCGGATGGGAGTACGTAACGCTGCCACTGAAGTTGTCGTCCTGCGAGTAGCGGAAGTTGGGAATCGAGAAGGTGATTCCGTAGAAGGGAGAGTGCGCGGCGAACGCCGATTCGATCTCCGCCTCGAAGCCGTTTTTGTACGTGGCGTCGAGATCCACGTCTTGCGAGAAGCGCCCCGACTGGCCGAACACGCACTTGCGAAGCGCCGTGCCGCCCTTGAAGAGCAGTGGCCCGGGAGTGGTGCTCGGCGGCCGGGTTCCGATCAGGCCGCGCTGGTTCAGTAGTTCGAGCACGTAGTGAAGCACGATCTCCTGGTCTGCGACGTCGACTCCGATCCGCTGGCTGGCCGCGTATTGGCGGACGTAAGCGACGGGCACCATCAGTGGCGCACCTCGTCCGTGATCGCAGATGGACGGACGTTGACAACAACATTCCACTGAGGCAACCGCTCCCCGCGGGCACCGCTGGTCTTCCGGTCTGCGAGGTACAGCGCTGTCTCACCCGGCCGCGCGGTTGCTTCTTGCACGAGTGATTCGGGGACGTCGTGACCGAGCAGCTCCAGGAGAGCGGCAATGCGGCGCAAGCTCGCTCGGCCGTGTGACGAGTTTTCTGCGAGCCGGATGACCGATGCCCAATTAGTTCGGTCATCGGCCCGGTCGACGACGCGGGCGAGACCGAGGACGCCGCCCATGCGCTCAGGTTGTCCGCCCGAATCGACGAGTATCCTCTCGACTGTGGCGAGCCGTACGCTGAATCGATGCAGCTCTTGCTCTTCGACGCCCTCATCCGAGAATTTGGAAAGGTATACGAGGGTGATCGGCACGTCCTTCCACGCCCGGGGAGGTTTGGCCCCCACGGGCACACACGCCTGCACACTCCGTGGCCGGTCGGGCGTGAGTTGGCGCTCGTATGCGGCGGATTTGAATCCGACGTAGTAGCGCTGGCGCCAACTGCTCAGGGAGGCCCACGGGTTCGGGAGAGACCACCCGCCGGTCTCGGCGAGGATCGTCTCGTATCGGCCTTGGGCCGTGCGCCGGAGCCACCCCTTCTCTGCCAGTCTGGCAAGGGTGGAGTTGGTGGTGGTGGCTGGCCATCCGAGAGTTTCTCGGACCTCTTCGGTGGTGATGCTCAGGCGGCGCTCCGCTTCCAGCCAGCCGACCAGCTCTGCCTCGCGCTTCGACAGTGTTCGGGGAATGGGGTTCTCGCTGGTCATAATGCTCAAGTATAGAAGATTATCACTAGAAGTAAGATTTTCGTCTCTATATTAGCACTGTTCAATTAGAGATCCTTATTGCGAATTCTGGTGGAAACTTCTAAGTCGCCTGAAAAATGTTCAGGAAGTGCTTGACAACCCGCAAAGGCTCACAGGAGAGCGCGTAGCGAGAAAGACCCCCCTCCCGTGAGCCTTTCGGGTTCTGAGTGCCTTGAACCTGAACCTTGAACCGTCATTTTCCGAATCATCGGATTCTCTGCTACTGAATCGCTACTAAACCGTGGCGCACGGGCAAGACCGGGCGCGCCGGGGCAAGATGGCGCACCTGACCTGAACTGCCCAAAGAGACGGGAGCCATCTGCCCAGAAGGCGCTGACGGGACTACGGATCAGAAGGTTGG
>PLDN01000071.1 GCA_003136185.1 Acidimicrobiaceae bacterium
TCAAAGGACTTCTCAGGCCTCCGCCTGCTCGTCACGGCCGGCGGCACGCGTGAGCCGATCGACCCGGTGCGCTTCATAGGCAACCGCTCCTCGGGCAAGCAGGGATACGCCATCGCTCACGCGGCCACAGAGCGCGGGGCTGATGTCACCGTCGTGAGCACCGTGACGCTCGATGCGCCTGTGACTGCGACCGTCGTACTGGTAAACACCGCAGCGGAGATGGCTGAGGCTGTGCTCTCCCGAGCACCGGAGCAAGACGTGATCGTGATGGCCGCCGCCGTCGCCGACTTCCGGCCGAAGGCGCCGGCGGACGAGAAGCTCAAGAAGAGCCACGGCGTGCCCGAGGTTCTGCTCGAACCGACTCTCGACATCCTCGCCGAGCTCGGGCGGCGAAAGCGTGCTGGTCAGGTACTCGTCGGATTCGCGGCTGAGACGGGCGCCGTCGCGGGCCAGGCCGCCGCCAAACTCGAGGAGAAACGCGCCGACGTCCTCGTGGGCAATGATGTGGGCGCGCATGGGGTCGGTTTCGAATGGGATACGAACGCGGTGACCGTTGTCACCCGCGCCGGCTCTCGCGAGATCCCGCTCACGACCAAGGCCAAGATCGCCGAAGCGGTTCTCGATGCCGTGATCGAACAACTAAGGAGTTCCTGAGACGTGAGCAGCTTCCATTTCACTTCGGAATCGGTGACCGAGGGTCACCCCGACAAGATGGCGGACCAGATCTCCGACGCGATCCTGGACGCAATCTTGGAGGCTGACCCGCATGGGCGGGTGGCCTGCGAGACGCTGCTCACCACCGGGCTCGTGGTCGTCGCCGGCGAGATCTCGACCAAGGCCTACGTCGACGTCCCGCGCATAGTCCGCGACACCGTCTGTGCGATCGGGTACGACAGCGTGGAGCTGTGTTTCGATGGCAAGAGCTGCGGCGTCATCGTGTCGATCGACGAACAGTCGCCCGACATCGACCAGGGCGTGACCTCGGCGCTCGAGGTGCGCTCGGGCAAGGCCGGCGAGGACGTGCTCAACTCCCAGGGCGCCGGCGACCAGGGGATGATGTTCGGGTACGCGTGTGACGAGACCCCCGACCTGATGCCGCTCCCGATCTGGCTGGCGCACCGCCTCGCCGAGCGCCTCGCGCGGGTTCGCAAGGACGGGATCCTCAAGTACCTCGGTCCTGACGGAAAGACCCAGGTAAGCGTCATCTACGAGGACGGGCGCCCGAAGCGCCTCACAACGGTCCTCATCTCGACCCAGCACGCGAAGGGCGTCGACATCGACACCCAGCTGCGGGAGGACCTCTACGAGCACGTCATCACGCCGTTGCTGCCTGAGGGGCTCGATACTGACGGCTTCGAGTTCCTTGCGAACCCGACCGGGCGCTTCGAGATCGGCGGCCCGGCGGCCGACACCGGGCTCACCGGCCGCAAGATCATCGTGGACACCTACGGCGGTGCGGCCCGCCACGGTGGCGGCGCCTTCTCTGGCAAGGATCCGTCAAAGGTCGATCGCTCGGGCGCCTACGCAGCCCGCTGGGTCGCCAAGCACATCGTCGCGTCCGGTGCCGCTCGGCGCTGCGAGATCCAGGTGGCCTACGCCATCGGCGTCGCCCACCCGGTCTCGGTCATGGTCGAGACGTTCGGCACGAACGAGGCCGACCCAGAGAAGATCTCCGACGCCGTCGCGGAGCTGTTCGACCTCCGCCCGGCAGCGATCATCCGCGACCTCGACCTGCGCCGGCCGATCTACCAGCGCACGGCCGCCTACGGCCACTTCGGCCGGTCCGACGCCGGGTTCCCCTGGGAGGCGACCCCGAAGGTTGCCGACCTGCAGGCTGCGCTCGGGCTCTAGGCCCGGCAGGCGCGAAGTGGCCGGCGGCCTCGGAGTAGAGAGTGCCGTAGAGGTCCTCCCGGACGTCACCGGGATCGACCGTACTTTCCATTACCTGGCCGAGGAGCCGCTCGAGCTCGGGACGATCGTCCGGGTCGCGCTGCAAGGCCGGCGCGTGCGGGGGTGGGTCGTCGCGGTAGGCACGCCCGTGCCTGAAGGGATCGAGCTCCGCCCGATCATCGAGGTCGTGTCTCTCGGACCGCCGCCTTTGGTCGTCGAGATTTGCCGATGGGCGGCTTGGCGCTTCGCCGGGCGTCTTCGCACCCTCCTCGTGGCGGCCTCGCCCGAGCGGGTGGTGCGGGCCGTCGGCCGAGGTGGGCAGTCGATGTCAGCGGGGCGAGCGCCGGAGGGCACAGTCGCCGACCGGGTGCGCGAGGCGATCTCGGCCGGCGACGCCGTGCTGCGCCTACCGCCGGCCGAGGAGCGCCAGCCCGTCGTCGAGGCGGCCTTGGCCGAGATGGGGGAGCGGGCCCTCTCGTCCCTCGTGCTCGTCGAGACGCGGGAGGACGTCGCACACTTGGCGGCAAGGCTACGGAAAGTGGGCTGGCCAGTCGCGACCTATCCGGAGGAGTGGACAGCCGCTGCCGGCTCGTCCCACGTCGTCATTGGCACTCGAAACGCAGCCTTCGCGCCCCTCACCCCCACCCTCACCCTCGTCCTCGACGCCCACTCGGAGGCATACCGCGCCGAGCGCGTGCCCACCTTCGACGCCCGCGTGATCGCCGCCGAGCGGGCACGGCGCGCCGGCACGCCCGTCGTGTTCGTCACGCCCTGCCCGAGTGTCGAGCTGCTGGCGCCGGTGGGGCGCCGGCTCGTGACATTGCCGCCTTCGTTGGAGCGAGCGGGGTGGGGAATGGTGGGCGTGCTCGACACCCGCTCTGAAGATCCGGCAGAAGGCGGATACCCGTCAAAGCTTGTGTCGTGGATCCGGGAGGCGGCCGCTTCGCCGGAGGCGGCGGGTCGCGGGCCGGTCGTCTGCATCCTCAACCGGGTCGGCCGGGCCCGCTTGCTGACGTGCGGCTCCTGTCGCGCCGTGCAGCGCTGCGGCCGCTGCGGGGCTGCCCAGGTCCAGCTGGCGCGGCCGCCGAAAGGCGAGATCGGCGTGCTCAGCTGTCCCCGCTGCGGCGACGAGCAGCCAGCAATCTGCCCAGCGTGCGGCTCGGCCCGGTTGCGCGTTGCCCGCCCGGGAGTGGCTAGGGCTCGCGAGCAGCTCGAAGCGGTCACCGGCCTCGAGGTTGGCGAGGTGAGTGGTCCGCGCTCTCCCGTGCCGGGCTCGCCGGTCATCATCGGCACCCAGGCGGCCCTCTACCGGGTGCGCTCTGCCTCGACGGTCGTCTGGCTCGACTTCGACCAGGAGCTGCTGGCGCCTCGCTTGCGGGCCGCAGAGGGGGCCCTGACACTGCTCGCCCGATCGGTCCGCCTCGTGGGCGGGCGCTCGGCAGGGAGGTCGGCCGCAGAGCGGGTCGTTATCCGCACGAGCATGCCGGACCACGAGGTCGTGAGAGCAGCCCAGCTTGGCGATCCGGGGCTCGTCTACGAGGCGGAGCGGGCACGGCGTGAGCTGCTCTTGCTACCGCCGTACGCGGCTCTCGCACGCATCGACGGAGACGACGCGGCCGCTCTGGCTGGCGTCGTCGAACGCCTGCCCGACTCGGTGCAGGCAAGTCGAGTGGGAGAGGGTTACCTCGTAAGGGCAGCCAGTCCAGATGTGCTGGCAGACGCGTTGGCGGTACTCGTTGCGGATGAGCCGACGGGGTGGGCCGGGCTCGGCGCCCGTGTCGAGGTGGAGCCGCTCGATCTCTAGGGCCGGGCTTGGCCCTGGCGTGGGTACGGGTCGCATCACCTGCTACGATGCACCTTGTCAGCTCCGGCTGACGGTTTGCCGCGGCAATCGCGGTAAATTCCGTTGCTTCCCCGCCAGGCCGGCGTCGTCGGCCGGTACCAGAAGAAGGTCATCTTTCTACGCATGCCCGACAAGACGGCAACGATCGCCGAGCATCGGCTACACGAGACCGACACCGGCTCGCCAGAAGTGCAGGTAGCGCTCCTTACGGAGCGAATCAACCACCTCACAGAGCACCTAAAGGTTCACCGCGGTGATCACCACACGCGGCGAGGTCTCATGAAGCTGATCGGCCGCCGGCGCCGCCTTCTCGACTATGTGAAGGCGAACGACGTCGACCGGTATCGGGCCCTCATCGCCCGTCTCGGCATCCGGCGCTAGCCAGGGTCGCAACAACCCCGGGCGGCAAGACCGCCCACACATAGGGGGCGATCTGTGCCCGGATGGTCCGGTCACGAGCTCCCGCTGAGTCAAACATGGCGCCAGCGATTGTCAGCTGCCAGTCGCCGGGTCCCACCTTCGTCCGAGACTCGAGGTGGTGCTCGACGACTGGGAACTGACCGATGCAGGCGCCTCTACCAATGAGGAGTGTCATGGCTGACGCCATCACTGTGTCGGGACCTGTAAGTGGGACCGACAAGACCCTGTCCTTCGAGGCCGGCAAGCTTGCCGGCCAGGCGGATGGGGCTGTACTTGTCCGAATCGGCGACACGATCGTGCTCGTCACGGCCACCGCCGCCCGGAAGGTGAGAGAGGGGACGGATTTCTTCCCCCTCACCGTCGACATCGAGGAGAGGATGTACGCGGCTGGGAAGATCCCCGGCTCGTTCTTCCGCCGGGAGGGTCGCGCGAGCGACGAGGCCATCTTGACTGACCGCCTGATCGACCGCCCGCTCCGCCCGTCGTTCCCTGAAGGCTTCAGGAACGAAGTGCACGTCGTCGGCACGATCTTCGGCGCCGACCAGGAGAACCCGCACGACGTGGTCGCCATCAACGGCGCCTCGGCGGCTCTCATGTTGTCGGGCATCCCGTTCGAGGGTCCCATCGGCGCCGTCCGTATCGCTTACAGCCAGGACGGCACGTGGATCCCCCACAGCACGTACCAGGAGGGCGACGAGTCGACATTCGAGCTCGTCGTCGCCGGCCGTGCCCTTACCGAGGACCCGGATTCCGACATCGCCATCATGATGGTCGAGGCCGGTGGCACCGAGAAGGCTTGGGAGTTCTACGAGGCCGGTGCCCCGAAGGTCACCGAGGAAGTCATCGCCGAGGGTCTGCAGGCATCCAAGACGTGGATCCGCGAGTCGATCCAGCTCCAGCTCGAGCTCGTCTCGAAGGTCGGCAAGAAAGAGACGATCCCATTCGAGCTTTTCGTCGACTACGGCGACGACGTCTTCGAGCGGGTCAGCGCAGTCGGAACCGACCTGATCTCGAAGGCGAACGCCATCACGAGCAAGACCGAGCGCAACACGGCTCTCGACGAGGCGACGACCTCGCTCATCGCCGAGCTGGCGCCGGAGTTCCCCGAGCGCGAGCGTGAGATCAAAGCGGCAATCCGCTCGCTCACGAAGAAGATCGTGCGCAAGCGGATCGTCGAGGAGGGCATCCGCATCGACGGCCGCGGCCCGACCGACATCCGGCCGCTCTCGGCCGAGGTGAACCTGATCCCGACCGCGCATGGCACCGGGCTGTTCCAGCGTGGTGACACGCAGGTGCTGAACTTCACCACCCTCGGCATGCCGCGCATGAACCAGATGCTCGACACGCTCGGCGTGGAGGACTTCAAGCGCTACATGCACCACTACAACTTCCCGCCCTACTCGACTGGCGAGACCGGCTTCATGCGGGGCCCGAAGCGCCGCGAGATCGGTCACGGCCTGCTGGCGGAGCGTGCGCTCCTTCCGGTCATCCCGTCCGAAGCGGAGTTCCCCTACGCCTTGCGGCTCGTCTCCGAGGTGCTCTCGTCGAACGGCTCAACCTCGATGGCCTCGGTCTGCGGTTCGACGTTGTCGCTCATGGACGCCGGCGTGCCGATCAAGGCACCTGTCGGTGGCATCGCGATGGGCCTCGTGTTCGCAGAAGGCAAGTACACGACGCTGACCGACATCCTCGGTGCGGAGGACGCCTTCGGCGACATGGACTTCAAGGTCGCCGGCACGGCGGACTTCGTCACGGCTCTCCAGCTCGACACCAAGATCGCCGGCTTGCCGACCGAGGTTCTCGGCGAGGCATTGCGCCAGGCCCGTGAGGCACGCCTCATCATCCTCGGGGTGATGCACGACGCGCTCGCAGCGCCCCGGCCCGACGTGAAGGCCAACGCGCCGAAGATCGTCAGCTTCGAGATCCCGATGGACAAGATCGGCGAGGTCATCGGCCCGAAGGGCAAGGTGATCAACGCCATGCAGCAGGAGACCGGCGCGGACATTGCCGTCGACGACGACGGCCAGGTCGGTACCGTGACGATCGGCGCGAAGGAGCGCTCAGCCGTCGACGAGGCACGTCGCCGGATCGAGCTCATCCTCGACCCCCCGAGCGCAGAGGTCGGCAAGGTCTACCCGGGCAAGGTCGTCAACATCACCAAGTTCGGGGCGTTCGTCAACATCCTTCCGGGCCGTGATGGCCTCATCCACATCTCCCGCCTCGGGCAGGGCAAGCGAGTCGAGCGCGTAGAGGACGTGGTCGAGCTCGGCCAGGACCTCGAGGTGCGAGTCGACGACATCGACCCGCAGGGCAAGGTGTCACTCTCCCTCGTTGGAGGCGAGAGCGTCGGAGCCGCCGGTGCGTCCGGCGCCGCCGATGCGTCCGGTGCCTCCGAGCCGAGGAGCTCCGAGTCCGCATCGTCCGAAGCGGCACCGTCGTCCGCATCGTCGAACGGCGGGATCCGCCGTGCATCGTTCGAGGAGGAGTTCGACGCCGAGACGGCAGCCACGTACGGCGACCTTGGCCCGAAGGAAGCTTCTGAGCCGGCAGCCGCGGGAGGCCGCCGCGAAGGCGGACGTGGACCTGGCGGACGCCGCGAAGGTGGGGACGCAGGCCCGCGCCGCCGCCCGAGGGGCAACCGCTGAGAGCGTTGCTGCTCGCTCCCGCATCGCTGCGGGCGCCGGCCATCATGTCGTCAGCACCGGTCCAGCCGGCTGATGATCCGCACTTCTGAGCTCTCGTCGGGTATTCGGCTCGTCACCGAGTCGATGCCCGACGTGGCTTCAGCCTGCATCGGGGTCTGGGTAGGGACCGGCTCGCGCGACGAGACCGAAGAGCAGGCCGGTATCTCGCACTTCCTCGAGCACCTGCTCTTCAAGGGCACCGAGGAGCGATCGGCTCGCGATATCGCCGAGGCGATCGACGGGGTCGGCGGGGACATGAACGCCTTCACGACGAAGGAGTACACGACCTTCTACGTGAGGCTCCTCGCCGAGCACATCGACCTCGGCCTCGACATTCTCTGTGACATCCTCCGCGACCCGGCGTTGCGGCCGAACGAGGTCGACGCCGAGCGCCAGGTGATCCTCGAGGAGGTGCTGATGCACCTCGACGAGCCGGCTGACATCGTGCAGGAACGCTTCGCCGAAGCGCTCTTTCCCGGCCACCCGCTCGGGCGCGAGGTCCTCGGGCTACCGGAAGTGATCAGGGGGGTTGGCGTAGGGGAAATTCGGAGTTTCTTCGATGAGCACTACCTGCCGCGCAACATGGTCGTCGCGGCGGCGGGCCAGATCGAGCACGATGAGGTGGCTGCGGGGATCGAGCGGCGTTTCGTCGGGCGCGAGGGCGGGGCTCCGCCGGAGCGGCGAGTTCCCGGTGACTCCGTCGTCGCTCGTTTCATCGAGCACGACGAGACCGAGCAGGCCCACCTCGTTTACGGCGTGCGGGCGCCGGAGCGCAAGTCGCCGGAGCGCTTCACCTTGGCAGCGCTCAATCACGTTCTGGGGGGCGGCCTGTCGAGCAGGCTCTTCCAGCAGATCCGTGAGGAGCGTGGGCTGGCGTACTCGATCGGCTCGGACCGGGTCGCGTATGACGATGCCGGCGCTCTCGCCGTGTCGGTCGGCACCTCTCCCGAGCACGCGCACGAGGTACTCGCACTGATCGAGCGGGAGTTCGACCAGCTGATGGCCGCGGGAATGACGGAGCGGGAGCTCACGGTCGCCAAGGGGCACCGGCGGGCCGACCTGCTGTTGTCGTTGGAGGATTCCGGCGCGCGAATGTCCCGCATCGGGGCGAGCCTCCTGTTGTACGGGAAGGTTCCCACCGTCGAGGAGCTACTCAGCAAGATCGAAGGCATCACCTTGGACGCTGTTCGTGACGTTGCCGAACGGGTGCTGTCCGCCGAGCGCGTGCTCGCAGTGGTGGGTCCCTTCGACAAGGATGATTTCCTGGCCTGAGTGGCTCGGTCGGGTCGGGCCTAGTGGGCCCGGTTTGCGGCCCGGCTTCCTATTGCAATCCGTCTCGCCAGGCTCCGGCCGGCAAGCTGCGCGCTTTTGTGGCCCGCCGCACAAAAGGCGCGCAGGGAGTGCCGGGGCGGGCCGGGTCGAGCTCGCGTAGTGAGCTGTCTCACGCTGTGCTGCACGACCGATACCTTGTGGTCATGATGTGGTCATGATCCGAGTAGCCGTGTTCGGTGCAGCCGGGCGCATGGGTGCCACGCTGTGTACTGCCATTGCCGAAGCTGATGATCTCGATCTCGTCGCAGCGGTTGATCCCGCCGCGGCCGGGCGGATGATCGGCGATGTGGTGGGGATCGCTGGAACGAGCATCGTCGGGCCAGCGGCCCTGGTCGAGGTGGTAGCGGATGCCCAGGGTGTCGAAGCCAGCGGCGCCCAGGTGGCCGTCGACTTCACAGTCGCCGGTTCTGCTCGCGAGAACCTGGCATGGTGCGCCGAAAACGGCGTCCATGCGGTCTGCGGGACGACGGGCCTCACGATCGACGACCGAGCTGAGCTTCAGCGCCTCTTCGGGGACTCGACCAGCCCCAATTGCGTACTGGCGGCCAACTTCTCAATCGGAGCCGTCCTGATGATGCGGTGCGCCGAGCTCTGTGCCCCTTATCTTGACGGCGTAGAGATAATCGAGCTGCACCACGACCGCAAGCGCGACGCGCCGTCGGGGACGTCGCTCGAGACCGCTCGGCGGATCGAGGCAGCTCGAGCTGAGCACGCCACTGTTGGCGTGCTCGCGGCCGACCCGACCGAGCAAGTGACGCTCGAGGGAACCCGGGGCGGCGTCTTAGAGGGTGGGGTCCGGGTTCACTCGGTGCGGCTGCCAGGGCTCGTGGCTCACCAAGAGGTGATCTTTGGCTCGCTCGGCGAGACACTCACGATCCGCCACGACTCGTTCGACCGAGCATCGTTCATGCCGGGCGTCCTGTTGGCGACACGCAGGGTAGGCGACACGCCCGGTCTTACTATCGGGTTGGAGCGACTGCTGGGTCTCTAGTCACTGTCGATGACCACTGCGCGGTGGCTCGGTCGGGACGGTGGCTCGGTGGCTCGGCGGGCCAGCGAACGGGAACTCATTAATTCTGCCCGACGTGTCAATTGTTACACGTGCACGGGGGACTCCGAGCTCTTTCGAAGGCGACCCTCGACACGGCGTCTCCGGCAGGGAGGCCCCTCTCGTTGCGGCGCTAGGTCTCGGCGTGACTCAATGAGGTGCGTTCACGCTGCCCGGAACGAGTCGAAGATCGTCCGGTCGACGAGGCCAGAGCCTGCCAGGCCGAGCTCTACGGATGCGGCAGTCGCTCCCGGGTGGGACGTCGGCAGCGCACTGAACTCGAGGATTCCGGCGTTCGCAAGTGGGTCGACGCACAGCCGTAGGCTCGCTTGGAGCCGGCAGTTCAGCCGCTGAAGAGACACCGAGTAACCGCTGTTCGCGACCGAGGTGCCCGCCTTCGTGTTCACGACGACGCCGAGCTGCTGGCGAAATGGCCTCTGGTCATTTGGTTCCAAGAGGCAGCTGAAGATCGGGCCGGGCAGTGCGTCGGTCGAGAGGACCACCGATGGCGGCGTGGTGGTGAGATCGCTCTGGTCAGAGCAGATCGGCGCGCCGCTGGCGGCGTCCGGGGTGTGCGACACCGCCCAGGTCGCCGGCACGGCGAAGGACACCCCGGCGAAGGTGACCCGGCGCCACAAAGTTGAGACGGGAGGCGCGCCGCTGCGCCCGAGGGCCACCGCACGCGGTGAGCGTGTGAGCGTGTCCAGCACGCGGCGGTCGACTCGGCCGAAGAAGTAGAGCGAGATACCGAGGGCTGGCACGTCGTACGAACCCGCCCCGGAACCGAACAGCGTCAAACCGTTGAGTCGGAGTCGCGTCGAGCTTGACGGTGCGTTGGAGCTGATGCCCTGAGGCGGCGCTTGGTATCTCTCGATAGCGATCGACGGCCCTGAGGCGGCGCCGGACGGCTGAACAGGCGAGCAGATAGCCGCCCCGCCGCCGATGAGAACCGTGTCCTTTATGGGGAAGACGCAGGCAGGTTGCTCATCGACGCGCCAGTCCGCTGGGACAGAGATCTGGGCATGCCCGTAGTCGATGGGCACCCAGCCCGAGGGCTGGAGCCGGACGTCGCTCAACTTGATGCGAGACGAGGCGACAGGCGGCGAAGAGGAGTGCTGGGGCGCGGTGGTGGGTGTGCTCGCAGGTGTCGTCGAGGAGCAGGCCGAGAGAGCAAGAGCTGCGCAGGCAAGCGTCAAGCCGAGACGCAGTCCGCACCGCGCCGGCGCTGTCATCCCGCCCGGAACGAGTCGAGAATGGTCCGGTCGACGAGGCCCGAGCCCGCCAGGCCGAGCTCCACGCTTGCAGGGTGCTCGATCACGGGAACGGGCGGGCAGGCGTTGTCGCAGGTGGGGACACGCGCCATCGACACTTCGAGGATCCCCTCGTTCAGGTTCGTGTCGACGCAGAGTAGTAGACCACCTTGCCGGCGGCACTCCGAGGAGCGAGCGACGAATGTGGGGGTCCATTCCGACTGTGCGTTCACGATGAGTCCGAGCTGCGGGCGAACAGGCCGCTGCCCAGCGAAGAGCTCTAGAGGGCAGCCATAGACGTACGCAGGCTGCCGGTCCGTTGAGAGCGTGATGGTCGGAGGAGTCGTCGTCATGTCACTAAGGGGCGAACAGATTGGGCCTCCAAGGGTCGCCACACCGGTGCGAGTCACCGCCCACGCCTCCGGCACGGCGAAGGACAGCCCTGCGAACGTGATCCGATGCCATTNNAGGCACGTCGTAGTTGGCCCCGTCAATCGTCTTGCGGACGAGGAAGCCGTTGAGGTGGATCACCTTGGTCGGGATGTACGGCTGCGGGCAGCTGATGCAGCCGTGCTGGCGGGAAGGGTACGGCTGTATCTGGACGGTGTCGGTTGGCATGCCAGCCGAGAAGCAGTCGCCAGTTCCCCCACCTGCTCCGAGGATCACGTCGTCGTGAACGCTGTTGTAGCAGGCGGGCGGTGCCGTCACGTCCCACGTGGCTGGGACAGCGATCTGAGC